>JAFGPH010000415.1 GCA_016926135.1 Deltaproteobacteria bacterium | reverse complement strand
TTTGTCGGTGTGAGAAATTCTCTGCCTGAGATATCGTTCCCGACCCGCAGGGTATTCGCATGTCCGAGAACCTGGGATATGTCTGAGGGATGAAAGGTATCGTCGGTCGTCCTGTCCAGTCCTAATTCGAACCCCATTCCCCCGACGGACTCCGCCAGATTTCTTCCGTCAGGAAGAGCGCCATTGCTCCGCCGTGCAGCATTCGGAGCCGTGTCGGATCCAGGACGCCGGTACCGGGACCCGGCCCGATGACCGCTACAGTTCACCCTTGTTTTTCAAAGCGTGAACGACCAGAAAGGTGTGCCATTCAGGTTGTGAACGACTCCAGGTGCCGTCGAGCCTCTGGGTCCTTTGGAGATGCTCGAAGGCCATCGCCAGCTGGGCATCCGTTTCCCCGGAGTCCAGGTGAGCGAGGGCATTGACCGTCTGGTAAAAGGGAACGGGCTCCGGCCAGGTCCCCGATTTCTTCTTCACCGCCTGCAGATTCAAAGTCCATACCCCTTGGCAGAATGCTCCTCCTGAGCGAGAACCCCTTTTTCTACCTCGATCCAACCCCCAGTCCACGCTTGACATGAAGCCTGCGTCACTTGCCGGCGGCCGCCTTGTACTTGGCGTAAACGTCATGGACTCTGCGCTTGAGTGCCTTGAGTTTCCTGGAATCCTCCTCGGACAACCAGGAAGGCTCGCTGATGGAGAAAAGTGAATTGCTGATGTCGTCCACCGCACGCTCGGTGGCTTCACACCACTCCAGGGTGCAGGCGTTGACCATCTTGGATGTGAAATCGATCTCCTTTTCAAGCGTGGCCACGGATTCCTCCAGGCTCTCCAAAAAAGAACACCACCCTTCATAGAACTTTTTTCTCACGATTTCATCCGGCATTTCCATCTTCCTCGGCCCCCTTTCTTGCGATACGGATCGAGCAGAAATTTTGGTGCGTAGGTATTGATAATATAAACGGTTTCAGCCGCAAGGCAAGTGATGCGGGATGTATTCAATGGACTGAATCCATACGTGGGACTTCTATGAGGATCACTTGACAACAGACCTGAGGAACTTAAATTGATTCATATTTGAATGGCATTCATTAAAAGAAGGAGGTGCAAGATGGCTGAGAAGGACGTTCACGAGAAAAGATTCGTATGGGTTAAGGACAAGGCGGGGAATGAATACGTATGCCGCGTTATGGATCTAAAGGATCCGAAGAAAGTTGACAAGGATGACCTCAAGAATTGTATCGACGATGCATCGAGGGCGATCAACATTGGCGATTAAGGCAGGATCACTGTCGAGACCAATTCGATAACCATTTACAGGGTCTTCATGACCCTGTTTGTTTTTATAGGGGCGAACCCATGTTAGCAAAACCTAAGTACGTAAAGCTGAAAGACGGTGTCGGCAATGAATTTTTGTGCCCCCTGAATGCTATTAAGAGCATAGAGGACGCCACAGATGAGGAGTTGGCCGAGTGCGTCGAGGAGGCCGTGGTCGGGAGGTACGCCGGGGACATTGAGTTGGCAAAGTAGAACCAACAGGTCGCAATATCCCGGAGCCGAGACGACTCTCTCTTCCATCTCCGCTGCCTTCAACTCTCCCAGGTGCCCCCTTCGGTTGGAAGGGCGGGCGGAGGTGATGATGAAAGACCTTTTTGGGGTTTGCTTACTTGTAGCGCTGATTTCGGTTCTCCCAATCTCACGGGCGGATGACAGTGGGTCGGGTCTGGATCTTGATCTCGATGCGCTGCGTTGGAGCAATCGTATCCTCATTCTCTTCAGCCCTTCAGTATCTGACCCCGCGTATCAATTACAGAAACAGGAACTGGATCAGAGGAAAAAATCCTCCCCTCGATAGACAGAGAGCAGACCTGAAGTATGCGAGACAAACAAGCCAGATCAGAAACATCCCGTTGTCGTGGGGCGATGTGCGGGCTTTTCATCGGCGATGCCCTGGCCATGCCGGTTCACTGGTATTACGATACGCTGGCCCTTGAGAGGGATTACGGTCGCGTGACCGACTATGTGGCCCCGAAGAACCCTCATCCGGAAAGCATCCTGTGGCGATCCTCCTACTCTCCCCCGAACGAAAAGGGGGAAATTCTCCACGACCAGGCCGAGTACTGGGGCAGACGAGGGGTCCATTACCACCAGTTCCTGAGTGCAGGTGAAAACACGCTCAACCTCAAACTCTGCGCCCTGCTGATCGAATCCCTCAATGCCGAGAGGGGATACTCCTCGGACGATTACCTGAAGCGCTACATCGCATTCATGACGACCCCCGGGAATCACCGTGACACTTACGTAGAAGAGTGCCACCGTAACTTTTTCACGAACTACGCCCGGGGAAAGCCTCCTCATCATTGCGGGGTCGCCGAGAAGCACATTGGGGGCCTGGTCGGCTTGGCCCCCATCGTCGTTTACCACAGGGCTTTCCCCGCCAGGGCAAGGGAGGCCGCCTTGGAGCACCTGTCCCTGACTCACCCGGGACCCAAGATGACGGCTGCGGCCGAGGTCCTCATTCAGCTTCTCCTTGAGTTGCTCTCGGGAAGGCCCTTGCGTGAGGTCCTGGACCGGGAGATCCGGGAGAGGAAGAACCCCTTGTACGGCCTCCCCTATGGGAAATGGCTCGCGGAGCCCGACGAGGACGTAGTGGGCCGACGACTCAGCACCGCCTGTTACGTGGAGGACTCGGTGCCGTCGGTTCTCTACCTCGCGTTGAAGTACCACGATGATCCGAAACAGGGCCTCATCGCGAACACGAATCTGGGAGGGGACAATGTGCACCGCGGAGCTGTGCTGGGAGCCCTTCTGGGCGCTGCCAACGGCCTGGAGGGTTTCCCCGAGAGATGGGTGCGGGGCCTGCGCCACCCCCCTCCGGACCTGGGTTTGGGATGGTCCACGGCATGAGATTCATCCCGGGAGGCCGGCTGCGGTAGTATGCAAAGGAGGGTGGAGATCTTGGGGCTGTTCTTCTTTTTCCTGAGCGCATTCGGGTGTGCCGCAAACGCTCAAGGTCGCGGCGACGCTGTCCCAGCGGAGCTTTCACCCTGCCCCGATTCGCCCAACTGCGTGTCCACGGAGAGCAGAGACCCGGGCCATGCCATGCCTCCGCTGCCCTATGTCGGGACGCGCCAGGAAAGCCACAAACGCCTGCTCCGGGTTTTGCGGGGTATGAAGAGGAGCAGCCTCCTCGTCGTGACCCCCACCTACCTCCGCGCCGAATTCCGGTCAGCCCTCTTCCGTTTCGTGGATGGCGTCGAGTTTCTCTTCGACGATCAGGGGGGGCGGATCCACTTTCGCTCTGCCTCCAGAACCGGATACTATGACTTCGGCGTCAACCGTCGCCGCATGCAGGAAATCTCTAGGATGTACGGTGAGGAATGACACACGCCTTTCGATCCTCCATGATCATCCCGTGTCCTATCTCCGGGGTTTTTGCCTTTTTCTCCGACGCCATGAACCTCCAGAGGATCTTCAGGTTCCGGGAGGAAACGATTCGCGAGATCTTCCAGTCGCCGGATTGAGCGCAGCTCTAGGCCGTTTCAGCAGATCCCCACAGCAACTGGATCAGCTCGACCAGCATGCGGTTCTGCTCCTCTTGCGGCGCACCGGCTATGGCCTTCTCCAGGGCCAGATTGACGGTGGTTCTGTACCTGGCCTCCAGCCTGCGCAGTTCACTGCTAATGACAGGACCGTCGCCCAGATCATCGGCCAGTTGAGCAAAAATGCGGTTCAAGAAGTAGGCACTCAGGATTCTGTCCGGATCTTTTTCATCCTTGCAATGCTCAGCCATCTTAACGAGGTTATCGTAGTGAAAACCCTGGCTGGTCATTTCTCTCGCCTGTATCAATCCTCCGTAACTCATTGTCGAACCTTCCGAAAAAATGATTATGCGCCCCAGGAGTATTTGGGCCTCTGTGTGACAACCGCGCGCACTGTTCTCTACAATTCACCCTTGTTCTTCAGGGCGTGGATGACGAGAAAGGTGTGCCACTCAGGTTGTGAACGGCTCCATGTGCCGTCGTGCCCCTGGGTCCTTTGAAGGCGCTCGAAGGCCTGCCCCAGTTGGGCATCACCTTCTTTGGAGTCCAGGTGGGCCAGGGCATTGACCGTTTGATAAAAGGGGATGGGCTCCGGCCAGGTCCCCGATTTCTTCTGCACCTTTCCCAGGTTCCTGACGGCCAGGGCCACGGTCTCACTGCGTGCATAACGGGGATGAACCACAAAGGCCCTCAGGATATTGCTGGTGGACGACCACCCACACCACCTGCCGGATCCCTTGGATCCCCTGACCTGGAATCGCTCATACAGGTTCAGTATCCCCGGGTCTTCCCCATGGCCGAAGACGCTGGCGAGAAACAGGGTCGCCGCCGTGAACAACAGGAAGCGGGATCCTTGGATGAAAGGCAGTCCGGCCAGTTGATTCCGGGTGGGTTTTCCCTCCGGAAGGATGCTCTGCCGCTGAGAAGTGCCCTGCACCCGGTGCTGCATCCATTCGATTCCTTTTCGAACGGGCTCTATCTCGTCTCGAACCGTGAGATGAAGGCCGAACAACCGCGCCGTGGTCTTGAGGAGACATTGATCCCACGAGCCATCGGAGGACTGGCCTGTAAGGAGCTGTCGTAGGGTCTCTTCGAAGTCCTGTCGATAGCTCGGGTCTCCTTCCTGCCGCAGCCATTTCTTCCGCGCATAGAGGCCTGCGGGTGTCCTGCTGCGCCGGAATACGGCATAGGGATTTGTTTTCAGTCTCACGGTGGGTTCGCTCCTTCTGACGGCCTGAAAGGGACCTCAACGCGCGGTTCAGAGACGGTGCTCAGTCCAGCGGGTTCCTTCACGGCGACGTCTCGCACGCCCCATCCTCAGCCGTGGCACACGAGGACCCTCAGAAGGCATTGCTGGGTTTCCAGATCTTCCAGACATCCCCGGACCTATCCGAGTGCTCGGTTTCCTCCGGCAGGGTGGGTTTTCC
>JAFGPH010000414.1 GCA_016926135.1 Deltaproteobacteria bacterium | reverse complement strand
GCAGCCCCAGGCTGCGACACCCGAAACGGGGTACAGCCCTGTCCCTGCAACGGTGAAGATTTCGATATTACGGGGCGGTAATCGGCACCGTAAAAGATCAGTTGCGGCGCTGAGAGACCACCCCCCCACGGCCCTCATCATTATTGAATGCCATCATCGGGAGGGCCTTGGGGGATGGCCGTGCAGGCCGCAACTATTCCTCCTTTTTGGCCTCTGCAATCACCTTCTCGGAGAGATGGGGGGGCACCTCCTCGTAGTGGGAGGGTTCCATCTGAAAGGTTCCGCGGCCCGCGGTCACGGCGTTCAGGTCCAGGGCGTAGGTGAGCACCTCGGCCAGCGGGGCCTGGGCCTTGATCACCTGGACCTTTCCCCGGCTGTCCATACCCAAGACCCTTCCTCTCCGGCCGTTCAGGTCTCCCATGACATCGCCCATGGCCTCTTCAGGGACGGTGACCTCCATCTTCATGATGGGTTCCAGGAGCACGGAATTGGCCTCCTGAAGGGCCTTCTTCAAACACATGCTGGCGGCGATCTTGAAGGCCATCTCCGAGGAGTCCACCTCGTGGGACTTGCCGTCATAGAAACGAACCTTGAGATCCACCACAGGATAGCCTGCCAGGATCCCCACCCGCAGGGCCTCATGAAGACCCTTTTCTACGGCCGGCACGAAATTGCGGGGGACGTTCATTCCCACCAGGGCGTTTTCGAACTCAAACCCGGCCCCCTTGTCCAAGGGTGACACGTCAAAATGAACCTCTGCGAACTGTCCGCGGCCGCCCGATTGCTTTTTGTGCCTGTAGATCACCTGGTGCGCGGCCTTCTTGATGGTCTCCCGGTAGGGAACCTTGAGGGGCTTCAGGTTCACCTCCACCCCGAACTTGCGGCTCAACTTCTCGCAGGTGGCCTCCAAGTGGATCTGGCCTGTGCCGGAGAGCACGATCTCGGAGGAAGCCTGGTCCCTCTCGATCCGGAGCGTGGGATCCTCATCCACAAGCCGTGCCAGGGAAGAGAAGAGCTTGTCTTCGCTGCCCTTGACCTTCGCCTCCACGGCGTAGGAAATGACGGGGGCAAGAGGCTCCGCCGCCTGGAAGACCACGGGATCATTCTCCTTGCACAGGGTGTCACCTGTGGTCGTCTCTTTGAGCTTGGCGATGGCCGCAATGTCTCCGGGGACAACCAACTCGACGGGCTGTTGTTTCTTTCCCTCCAGAAAGAAGATCTGGCCGAATTTTTCCCTGCACTCCCTGTTGGGATTGTAGAGGGTCTCATCCGCACTGAGTGTGCCGGAATAGACCCTGAACAGACTCAGCTTGCCTGCAAAGGGGTCTGCCACGGTCTTGAAGACAATCGCAGAGAAAGGCGCGTCCGGGGAGGGCTCCCTTTCCACAGCCTGGTCGCTCCCAGGCTTGTGGCCGACAAGGGCTCCCTTCTCCAGAGGGGAGGGGAGTGCCTGCACGATGAGGTCCATAAGATGGGCGGCGCCCATGGTCAGCGTGGCCGATCCGCAGAGGATGGGAACGACCAGCCCGGACTTGGTTCCCATGACAAAGGTGTTCTCGATTTCCTGCTGAGAGAGCTCTTCCCCTTCCAGGTACTTTTCCATGACCTGGTCATTGGCCTCGACGATGTTCTCGATCATCTTTTCCCGCCATTCGGAAACGGCGTCCTCCATGTCGGCGGGAATGGGCGATTCCTCGAATTTCCCGCTCCCGTCCCTGGCGTAGATGAAGGCCTTCTGCCTGATCAAATCAATGATCCCCTGAAAGGAGTCCTCGGCCCCGATGGGGAGAAAGACAGGGGTCGCCTTTACATCGAAGGCCTTCGATATCTCGGAGACCACACCGAAAAAATCGGCCCTTTCACGGTCCATCTTGTTTACGAAGATAATTCGAGGGAGGGATCGTTCGTTGGCAAAGCCCCATACCTTGTGCGTCCCTACCTTGACCCCTGCCGTGGCATCGATCACCACCACCACGCCATCGGCGGCCTGCAAGGCCGAGCGGGCGTCGGAAAGAAAGTTGTCATCCCCCGGAGTGTCAATGAGGTTGATCACGTGCTTCTTCCAGTTGGCATGATGAATGGCCGTCGTGATGGTGATTTTTCTCTTGATCTCCTCCGGTTCAAAATCCAGGTTGGAGGTGTCGTCGTCCACGCTACCCAGCCTCGTCGTGGATTTGGCGGTGAAGAGCATGGCCTCAGCCACGGAGGTCTTGCCGGAGCCGACGTGGGCTATGAAGGCCACATTTCTGATTTGTTCGCTTTTTCTTTCCATACTCCATTCCTTTCGAGAGGAATCATCCCCTTGAGGGTACCCTGCCATCTCAGGAAAATGCGCTTGGAGACCGGGCAGGGGATGAAGGCTCCGCCGGAAAGTCCCCGGAACGGCGGCATTGAAATCCCAGGGTCCCCATGGGTCAGGGAAAACGGGCAACCGATTTTTCAAGGTGCCAAAAAATCGAAGTTATATCAACCGCAAAAACAAAGTCAAGCCCAGAATGGGGTTCACTTTTTCATTGCGAATTGGTAAAAGTATGTTAATTAAATAAACTTTCTAAAATAGGTGGGTTTTCCTCCATGCTCCGCCCCGGCCGGATTGAAGAATTCATAGACTACCTGAGATCACAAAGGGGCTACTCGGTCCACACCCTCAGGAACTACCATATCGACCTGAGGCAGTTTCTCGAATTCCTCAAGGAAAAGAAGGGAATTGAGAGGGATGAGGGCATGGAAGAGGCTGGTGCCCGTGTGGATGTTCAGGAGATCCGGGAATACTTGGGGCGGCTCTACGGGCGATACACAAAAAGCACCATTGCGCGCAAGCTGTCGGCGATCCGGTCTTATTATGTATTTTTGCAGAAGCTGGGTTTGACGGAATCCAATCCTGCTGCGGACATCACGACACCCAAGCTGGAGAAAACGATACCCGCCTATCTCCCGGTGGATGAGATGTTCGGGCTTCTGGATGGACCCGACAGGTGCAAGGCCCTGGGGCTGAGAGACCTCGCCATCCTCGAGGTTCTCTATTCCTGCGGGCTGCGTGTGAGCGAGTTGGCCGGCCTGGACCTGGGCAGTATCGATTTCACGGAGCGCCTCGTCAGGGTGGTAGGGAAAGGGAACAAGGAAAGAATTGTTCCCATAGGCAGAAGGGCGATCGCGGCCCTGATGGAATATCTGGATGCAACCGTAGAGATCAGGCGGAGGGCCGGAGTGCGCGTGGAAAGCAGGGCACTCTTCATGAATGTCCGGGGAGGGCGCCTGAGCACCAGGAGTATCGGGAAACTGGTGAAGAGGTATGGAAGGGAATCCGGCCTGATGACCGAGATCAGCCCTCATGCCTTGAGGCACACTTTTGCCACCCATCTCCTGGACGGAGGGGCGGACCTGCGTTCCGTGCAGGAACTCCTGGGGCATGTCAGCCTTTCCACCACGCAGAAGTATACCCATGTCAGCATGGACAGGCTGATGGAGGTCTATGACAAGGCCCACCCGAGGAGTAGGTAGGGGAAGTGCCTAAGGCGGGTCTGTGGCTGCAAGCCAAATCCGAGTTTGGGAATTCCCGGCCTAGACATGGCTTGTCAGAGGGCATGTTTGCTATACGATGAAGCTCGAAACACGAATATCGAAATTCGAGACAAATACGAAAACCGAAACCTCTAATGACTGAAGGGAGCAGTGCCATGCCCAGGCCTGATTTGGAATATTGATGATTCCAATTTGTTTCGTATTTCGTGCTTCGGGTTTCGAATTTTCGACTTCTTTGCAACTTTCGGAGAAGTTGGAGGTGGTCTGAAATGACCAAGGTGAGGGCTACCACCATTCTGGCGGTTCGAAAGGACGGCAGGGCCGTGATGGCGGGCGACGGGCAGGTTAGCCTCGGTGAGACCATCATGAAGCACAAGGCGGTCAAGGTCCGGTTCGCGTACAAGGGGAGTGTGCTGGTGGGCTTTGCAGGCACGGCGGCGGATGCCTTTAATCTCTTCGAAAGGCTGGAAGGGAAACTGGAGAAGTTCAAGGGGAACCTCACGAGGGCGGCCGTGGAACTTGCCAAGGACTGGCGGACCGACAAGATCCTGAGGAGGCTGGAGGCATTGGTTCTGGCCATGGATCGGGAGCACACCCTGATCATTTCGGGCACCGGTGAGGTCATTGAGCCCGATGAGACCGTGGCGGCCATAGGATCGGGCGGACCCTATGCCGTCGCAGCGGCCAAGGCCCTGGTGGCCCATTCCACGCTGGATGCGGCCGCTGTCGCCCGGGAGGCCATGGCCATCACGGCGTCCATATGCATCTATACGAATGACCAGATCGTCGTCCACGAGATCGGAGAAACAGAGCAAGGATGAAAAGGGATCTTAGCCACCCAAGCCCCATGATGAAGGTCATGACACCCAGGGAGATCGTCTCCGAGCTGGACACGTACATCATCGGACAGGATCCGGCCAAGCGCTCCGTGGCCATCGCCCTGCGCAACCGGTGGCGGAGACAGCAAGTCCCACGAGATCTGAGAGACGAGATCGCGCCGAAGAACATCATCATGATCGGCCCCACGGGGGTGG
Source organism: Deltaproteobacteria bacterium (assembly GCA_016926135.1). The sequence continues at coordinate 6,579 of JAFGPH010000414.1, read as the reverse complement.
GCAAGACGGAGATCGCCAGGAGGCTGGCGCGCCTGGCCAATTCCCCCTTTCTCAAGGTCGAGGCGACCAAGTTCACGGAAGTGGGGTATGTGGGCCGCGACGTGGAATCCATGATACGGGATCTCGTCGAGCTGGCGGTGAACATGGCCAAGAAGGAGGAACAGGAGAAGGTCAAGGCCAAGGCGCACGAACTTGCAGAGGAGAGGCTCCTGGACATCCTGCTTCCCAAGAAGAGGGAGGAGGCCCGGGAAGGCGAGGAAGGAGACACGGAGAAGGTCCTGGAGGTCGTGAGGGTCGACAAGGCCGAGGGCGACTCTACGCGCGAAAAGCTGAGGCTTCTCCTGCGGGGGGGAAAGCTGGACGGCCGCTACGTGGAGTTGGAGGTCAGCAACAAGAGCCTCCCCATGGTGGAAGTGTTCGCCGGTGCGGGCATGGAGGAGATCGAATTCAACGTGAAGGAGATGTTCGGGAATCTTTTTCCCGCGAAGAAGAAGAGACGGCGTGTGAAGATCCCGGAGGCGATGGAGATCCTTGTCCAGGAGGAGTCCCACAAGCTGATTGACATGGACCACGTGATCGAGGAAGCGATACGCATGACGGAGCAGAACGGGATCATCTTCCTGGATGAACTGGATAAGGTCGCAGGCTCCGAGCAGAAGTACGGGCCCGATGTCTCACGCGAGGGAGTGCAGCGGGATCTCCTTCCCATTGTGGAAGGGTCCACCGTCACCACCAAGTACGGCATGGTGAAGACGGATCATATCCTCTTCATCGCGGCGGGGGCTTTCAACGTGAGCAAGCCCGCAGATCTCCTGCCCGAACTTCAGGGCAGGTTCCCCATCCGTGTGGAGCTCAATTCCCTGTCCATGGAGGACTTCATCCGCATCCTGAGAGAACCCAAGAATGCGCTGATCACCCAGTACAAGGCGCTCCTGGAGACAGAGGGCATCGATCTGGTATTCGAAGACTCGGCGATTGAAGAGATCGCCCGAATTGCCGATCGGGTCAACGATCGGATGGAGAATATCGGCGCCAGGCGACTCCACACGGTCATGGAGAAACTTCTGGACGACATCTCCTTCAACGCCCCGGATATGGAGATCAAGAGGGTTGTCATCGGTCAGCACGATGTGGCGGACAAGCTGAAGGATATTCTGGAGGACGAAAACCTGAGCAGGTACATACTGTGATATGGAGTGCTGGAGGGTTGGAGTGATGGAGTGTTGGCATCTTCGGTTTTTCCATTACTCCGGTACGCCGTCACTCCATTTTTTCAAGGTGTTTTACGATGGCTATTGATCAAGACGTTAGGGCTAAGATCCTGATCGAGGCGCTTCCCTACATCCGGCGCTTTCAGAAGGCCGTGATCGTCGTCAAATACGGCGGCCATGCCATGGTGGACGAGGATTTGAAGACATCCTTCGCCCTGGATATGATCCTGATGAAGACCGTGGGGCTGAACCCCATTGTGGTGCACGGTGGCGGACCACAGATCGGCAGCTTCCTGAAAAGGCTTTCCATCGAGTCGGAATTCGTGGACGGAATGCGTGTGACGGACAAACAGACCATGGATGTGGTCGAGATGGTGCTGGTCGGAAAGGTCAACAAGGAGATCGTCAGCCTGATCAACCAGAACGGCGGAAAGGCCGTGGGGCTTTCCGGGAAGGACGGTCAGCTCCTTACGGCCAGGAAGATGAAGTACGTCCGGAAGCGGGGAGATAACCAGCCCCCTGAAATCATCGATATCGGGATGGTGGGGGAAATCACCTCCGTCAACAACGGCATCCTGGCGAATCTCCTGGAAGGCCAGTTCGTGCCCGTCATCGCCCCGGTGGGTGCGGGAAGAAAGGGAGAGACCTACAACATCAATGCGGATCTGGTGGCGGGGCACATTGCATCCTCCATCAGGGCCAGGAAGCTGATTCTGCTGACCGACACGGAGGGGGTGCTGGACAGGGAGGGAAGGTTGATCTCCACGATCAAGATGGATTCGGCTCCGGGGCTGATCGATGACGGGACCGTGAAGGGGGGGATGATCCCCAAGCTCCGATGCGCCATGCAGGCCATGAGGGGCGGTGTCCGAAAGGCCCACATCATCGACGGCAGAAAGAAGCATGCGATCCTGCTGGAGATCTTTACCAAGGAAGGGATCGGCACGGAGATTGTGCCCTGAGCATCTATCATTTGGCATCGATCATTGAACATTGATCATCGAGCATTGAATATCGACTATGGGTCATCGGGCATGGGGTTAACTGGGAATCAGATCGAATCCTGTAACCCAACACTCCAACGCTCCAATACTCCAGTCCCCCTTCTGGATGGGGTATGATTTCGTCGAGGGTTACTGAATATGGCTGAGAAGATGAAGCAAAATACCATTACACTTGCCGACAAGTACATGTTTCCCACCTACAAGCGGTTCCCCATCACCCTGGCACGGGGAGAGGGTTGCCGGGTCTGGGACGAGAACGGGAAGGAGTACCTGGATTTTGTCGGCGGGATTGCCGTGTGTGCCCTGGGTCACAGTTCTCCCGTTGTGACGGAGGCACTGGAGGAACAGTCCAGGAGGCTCGTGCATGTGTCGAACCTCTACTACACGAAACCCCAGACGGATCTGGCGAGGCTCCTCGTAGAGCATTCCTTTGCCGATCGCGTCTTCTTCTGCAACAGCGGGGCCGAGGCGAACGAGGCGGCCATCAAGCTTGCGCGGAGGTATTCCAGGGAGAAATTCGGATCCGGCAGGCACACGATTATCGCCATGGTCAATTCCTTCCACGGCAGGACGATGGGCACCCTGTCCGCCACCGGGCAGAGCAAGATACAGGTCGGTTACGAGCCCCTGCTGGAAGGTTTCCGGTTTGTGCCCTTCAACGATACCGCTGCCCTCGAGGGGGCGCTGGATGATTCCGTGTGTGCCGTCATGATGGAGCCCATCCAGGGCGAGGGCGGCGTTGTGTGCCCGGCCCCGGACTATCTTGAAAGGGTGAAGCGCATGTGCGTGGAGAAGGGGCTCCTGCTCATCTTTGACGAGGTGCAGGCAGGCATGGGCAGGACGGGGAGGCTGTTCGCGCATGAGCACTATGGCGTGACACCTCATATCATGTCCCTTGCCAAGGCCCTCGGGAACGGTCTGCCGATCGGGGCCATGCTTGCCGTGGAAGAACTGAGCGGCGCCTTCGGACCGGGAAGCCATGCCACAACCTTTGGGGGGACACCTCTGGTGACGGCCGTCTCCCTGGCGGTCGTCAAAAGCCTGCTTGAGGATGGCTGGCTGGAACACTGCCGCCGGATGGGGGGGTACTTTCTGGGCAGGCTGAAGGATCTTCAAGCAAGGCATCCCGGGATCAGAGAGGTACGAGGCCTTGGCCTCATCCTCGGGATTGAGCTCGACCGTCCGGGGGCTCCGATCGTGGAGGCGTGCATGGAAAGAGGGTTCCTGGTCAACTGCGTACAGGACAAGGTGATCCGGTTTGTGCCTCCCCTGATCGTGAGCGAACAGGAGGTGGATCTTCTTGTGGGGGCCCTGGACGAGGCCCTGGGGGGGGACCGATGAAAAGGGACCTTTTGAGCATCCTTGACCTGGACCGGGCAGAGGTCCACGGCCTGATCACGAGAGGCCTGGAGTTGAAGAAACTGGGCCGTAGGGCCCCCCGTTCACTCACGGGGTATACCCTGGGTCTCCTCTTTGAGAAGGCCTCCACCCGAACGCGCGTTTCCTTTGAGACGGCCATGTTCAGAATGGGGGGGCAGACCCTGTTCCTGAACCGGCTGGATACCCAGCTTTCCAGGGATGAAACGCCTGCGGACACGGCCAAGGTGCTCTCCCGCTATCTGGATGCCCTGGCGGTGAGGACCTACTCCCAGGGCATGGTGGAGGAGATGGCGAAATGGGCCGAGATTCCCGTGATCAATGCCCTTACGGACCGGTATCATCCCTGCCAGGTCCTGAGCGATCTCATGACCGTCCTGGAGAGACGGGGAAACCTGGACGGCATGAAGGTGGCCTGGATCGGCGACGGAAACAACGTGGCCCATTCCTGGATCAATGCGGCCATGTTGCTGGGCTTTGAACTGGCCCTGGCCTGCCCTCCCGGGTATCAGCCGAGGCCGGAAATGATGGGTAACGGCGCCCCTCACATCCGGCTGGTCCATAGGCCGGAAGAGGCCGCTTCAGGGGCCGACGTGATCAACACCGATGTGTGGACCAGTATGGGACAGGAGAAGGAGCGACAGAAGAGGGCCCATGACTTTCAGGGTTTTCAGGTCAACAGGGGCCTGGTCGATATGGCAAAACCCGACGTCCTGGTCATGCACTGCCTCCCCGCACATCGAGAGGAGGAGATTTCCTCTGAGGTCATGGACGGCCCGCACTCGGTCGTCTTCGACCAGGCGGAAAACAAGATGTACCTGCATCAGGCGCTCCTGGAGAAGCTGTTGCTGGAAGGGGTGGCGTGCTGAAAGCTGAAAGCTCAAAGCTGAAAGCAAGTTCCAGGGTCGAAGTTGGGTGCGAATTTGCATGATCCCTATTGGGGATGCTCCTGATGTTGACCACGGCAAGTGGCGCGAATCGGTAAGTTGGAAACATGAGGCTGAGACCCTGCCAGACCGGGTCTCCCTTTGAGCTTTGAGCTTTCAGCTTTGAACTTGTGAGTAGGAGGAGACGGATTTGGACGGCAAAGTGAACAAGATCGTTCTGGCATACTCCGGAGGGCTGGATACCTCCGTCATCCTGCTCTGGTTGCAGGAGCGTTACCAGTGCCCTGTGGTGGCTTACGCAGCCGACCTGGGTCAGGGCGAGGAAGTGGAGGGGGTGAAGGAAAAGGCCCTGGCCACAGGCGCCCAGGAGGCGGTTGTGGAGGACCTGAGAGAGGAGTTTGTGAGGGAGTATGTCTGGCCGGCCTTCAGGGCCAACGTCGTCTACGAGTCGGGCTACCTGCTGGGCACCTCCCTGGCGAGACCCCTGATTGCCCGCAGACAGGTGGAGGCGGCCCGAAGGTTCGGGGCCGATGCCCTCAGCCACGGTGCAACGGGAAAGGGCAATGACCAGGTGCGCTTTGAGATCACGTACATGGCCCTGGAGCCTTCCCTGAAGATCATTGCGCCCTGGAGGCTGTGGGACTTCAGGGGGAGGGAGGACCTCATCCGCTATGCCCGGGGAAAGAACATTCCTGTTCCGGTAACCAAGGAGAAACCCTATTCCAGCGACAGGAATCTGCTCCACATCAGCTTTGAGGGAGGCATCCTGGAAGATCCCTGGAAGGAGCCCCCCGAGGACATGTTTGTGCTCTCCGTATCCCCGGAGAAGGCTCCGGATAAGCCGACATACGTGGAGGTCGTCTTCGAGCGAGGCGATCCGGTCGCACTGGACGGAGAGTCCCTCTCTGCGGCTTCCCTGCTCGCCAGGCTGAACGCCCTGGGCGGGGCAAACGGCATCGGGAGGGTGGATCTTGTGGAGAACCGCTACGTGGGCATGAAGTCGAGAGGGGTTTATGAGACTCCCGGGGGCACGATCCTGAGGGTCGCCCACCAGGCCATGGAGTCCATTACCATGGACCGGGAGGTGATGCACATCCGGGATTCCCTCGTTCCCAGGTACGCGGAAATGGTCTACTACGGCTACTGGTTCTCCCCGGAACGGCAGATGCTGCAGAACCTTCTGGATGAAACCCAGGGAAATGTCAGCGGGGTGGTGAGAGTGAAACTCTACAAGGGGAACTGTACCGTGGTGGGCAGGGACTCGAAGCAGTCCCTGTACCATCCCGGATTCGCGACATTCGAAGGGGAAGAGGTGTACAATCAGAAGGATGCCGAGGGCTTCATCCGGTTGAACGCCCTCAGGCTGAAGATCGCCCGCCTGCTGAGGGGACGATAATGGCAGAGAAAATCTGGGGCGGCCGGTTCAGGGGAAGTACGAACGAGATCGTGGATCAATTCAATGAATCCCTTTCTTTCGATCGGCGGCTGTACGCCCAGGACATCGAAGGGAGCATGGCACACTGCCGGATGCTGGCCAAACAGCGGATTATCACCGCCAAAGAGGCGTCGCAGATTCTGAAGGCCCTGGCCGGATTGAAGGGAGAAATGGATCGGGGTGACTTTCCCTTCCATGAGAGCTTCGAGGATATCCATACCCTGGTGGAAAAGACCCTGGTGGAACGGATCGGCCCCGTTGGGGAGAAGCTGCACACCGGCAGAAGCCGGAACGACCAGGTTGCACTGGACGTGCGTCTGTACATGAAAGAAGCGATCGGTAAGGTGATGTCCCTCATTCGAGGACTGCAGAAGGCACTGATCGAGCAGGCCGAGGCGAACATCGACGTCTTTATGCCGGGCTACACCCATCTCCAGCGCGCCCAGCCGGTTCTTCTGGCCCACCACCTCCTCGCCTACTATGAGATGCTGAAGAGGGACAGGGAGCGCTTCGCGGAGAATCTCAAGAGGGTGAATGTCCTCCCCCTCGGAAGTGCGGCCCTTGCCGGATCGACGTTCGACCTGGACCGACGGATGGTGGCCGGGGAACTGGGTTTCGACGCCATTACGGAAAACAGCATGGATGCGGTAAGCGACAGGGATTTC
>JAFGPH010000413.1 GCA_016926135.1 Deltaproteobacteria bacterium | reverse complement strand
CGGAAGTGGTGGAAATTGGTAGACACGCCATCTTGAGGGGGTGGTGGGCAAAACCCGTGCGGGTTCAAGTCCCGCCTTCCGCACCATATAGAATATAAATTATGATATCTTTACGGGGAGTTGGTTCCTAATACCAACTCCTTTTTTTGGCACTTGCCTCCGCTAATACCCGCCCCTTTGCCTGCCCGAGCCTTGCCTGTACTCAGTTCCGTGTTGACAAATAACCGATTGAATCGTAAATTACCAAAATGATCCCTCGCCTGCTTACCGAATACCTGCTGCGGGATGCAAGCTTCTATCCCGTGCTGGCCGTTACTGGCCCACGCCAGTCCGGAAAGACGACCCTCGTGAAGGCTGCCTTTCCAGAGCACGCCTACGTATCCCTGGAGGAAACGGATGTACGAAACTTTGCAAAGGAAGATCCACGGGGATTTCTTTCCCGGTTCAGCGGGCCTGCTGTGATCGATGAGGTGCAGCGCACTCCGGACCTTCTTTCGTACATCCAGACCGAAGTCGACCGAGATCCTTCCCCGGGCCGTTATGTGCTGACCGGCTCTCAGAATCTCATGCTTATGGAGAAGGTTTCCCAAACGCTCGCAGGCAGGTGCGGAATACTCCATTTGCTTGCTTTCTCAAGAGCAGAGTTGGAGAAACAGGTTCAGGGAGAACCCGCCAGTGCCGACAAGCTCTTTGCCAATCGTGCGACGAGCCTCGATCGCTGGGAAATCATTCGCATAGGGTTCTATCCGCCCATCCATGACCGGGGTATTCCTCCCGAGGTCTGGTTGTCGGATTATGTTCGAACTTATGTGGAACGGGATCTCCGAACCTTGGTGAACGTCGGTGATCTGGAGACTTTCGAGCGATTCTTAAAGCTGTGTGCAGGGCGCATCGGGCAGCTCGTGAATTACGCTTCCCTCGCATCCGACTGTGGTGTTGCGGTGGATACCGCTCGGCGGTGGATTTCGGTCCTGAAGACCAGTTTCATCGTGTTCATGCTCCCGCCTCACTACCGGAATTTCAACAAGCGAATCATCAAGAGTCCGAAACTCTATTTCCACGATACCGGTCTTGCCTGCCTCCTGCTCGGCATCCGCAATCAGGACCAGCTCTTCGCGCACCCGCTGAGGGGGGCTTTGTTCGAGAACTACATTGTTGCGGAGGTGGTGAAGGCCTACTTCAACCACCGGCTCCCCGCCCCGATTTTCTTTTGGCGGGATCAGAGCGGCCATGAGATTGATCTCCTCATCGAAGACGGCAATGTCCTTTACCCGGTGGAGATCAAGTCGGCCGCAACGGTGGTGAGGGATATGTTCGAAGGCCTCAAGTGGTGGACTCGCCTGGCCGGCCAGGAGAGTACTCCCTCTGCGCTCGTCTATGGGGGTGCAGAGTCTTACCAACGCGAGGGGATAGTGGTCCGGCCCTGGTTTTCGGTTTGAAGGAGGGACCCTGCTTACAAGGGACAAACACTTCCAGGCGGTTGACCAAATAGAAGCCGTGGTGCTGGACCAGAACATTTCCATGACCTGCCTTGTCCTGTCGCCTCTTGTGGAAATCATTTCTTCCAGACCTGTTGCCGACGAGCATTCCGATGTCCCAGAAGTGGCCCTGTAGCATCGTGGTGCAGACGTTGACCACGGCGATAACCTCTTCATATCTGACGATCTCTACTCAGAAGATCCCCCTCCCTGATGAGTTGTTCCAACAAGGGTCTTGCTTGAGCAATCAGGCCCCGTCTTTTCGCAGTCAGCACGAGACCGAGGGTGCCACGAACTGGGATATTGTGAAAAGAGGCACATTTCCGGCCTGCAAGGTCATCAATGATTGCTTCTCTCTCAGGGTGAGCATACGCAATTGCAAGTACAGCCGATTCGCCCGAACCAAGGCCCCACTCCAGGATGGATTCCGGCACAGTGGGAGAGGGAACCACCTCTATCCAGGCAGTACGTTCCAGGACCTGGGGTGTAATGTCAGAAATACCTTATCGCCGGATCTCTTCGGCCACAGGTTCCGGGACCAGGATGCGATTGGCGAAATGGCGCAGGATATCGGTCTGCCGACCCCCGCTTAGGAAGATCAGTGGTGAGGCATTGACTACGGCGGTTCTATCCACGAGCCAGTTCCTTGTCCAGGTCAGCGAAGTCCACCTTAAAGGAATCCTTGCCCATTCTCGCAAGCGCGAGCAGAAAATCGGTACGATTCAGTCCGGCTATCCTTGCTGCAACTTCCTGGGATATTCTGCTCTGTTCGTACCACGTGACGGCCGCAGCCAGCCTCATCTCTTTGGCAAATTCCTCGGGATCGAATCGCATAGCGGTAAAGACCTTTTCCGGCATTTCCATGGTCAATGTGGTCATTTGAAACCTCCCACAAAGGCAGTTTCCCAAATTATGACAACGAATCGTGATTTCCTTTTGTAGTTAAGCAGGATGGGGTTTTGATGTCAAATGAAGAATGCGAGATTTCGGCTTCAGGTCAATCTCTTCCTGGGTCGCGTCTGTGTCATTGCACATGTAGCAGGGTCAGCACATGATGAGCCCGGTCGAACTCTTCCTCGCCTGCTCCGGTTTCATCTCCTCTGAGCAAGCTTGGCGGAACACATGACTGAGCCCCATGGCCTCCATGTTGCAGTAGATCTCCGCGATTTCTTCTTCGGAAAGCCGAGCTTCGTCGCATTGGCAATTCATTGGCGTTCACCTCCTTTCTGTGTAGGTTTGCATGTCATCGCCCAGACCGCCCTGATCGCCCGAAGGCCAATCTCTTTTGATTCTGGCTGGTTGGACGATGGGGACGATGAAGACGATGGTTGCTAGAAATGGGATGGTCAGGGGGGGCTATAATAGTTGGAAGGATGCTTGTTGTCTTGAAGGACTGTTAGGACCCTGCCACAAAAATTCCCGTCGCCAGACTTTTCGAACACGGTAGGGATAAAAGCAGGGTGGATCACACACGGGGTTATTGGGAACTGATACGGTCGTAAAACCTGAACCAAATCTCAGTCGAATGGGGTCCGAGTCCGGCTTGCTTGAACAAAGAGCTGTAGCTGCATGCAATCACTCAGACGTATCGTTGGTTCTGAAGCAAGCCGATACACGGTCACAAAAAAACTGAAGAGGTTATTCCACAAGGAACGCGGGACCCTTGAGACGGACCCCAAAAATGTCTCGCGTTTCCAGGGGAACGTTGTGGATTTCTTTGACTATGTAATTGCCCATGAACCGAGCCTGAATAGATACTTTGTGCAGAGAAGCACGACACTTGCAAAAGAGCGAAAAAGGAACCGCAATCTCTTCTTTCGCCCCATTGGCTTAGAAATTCTTGCCCGACTGTATGTGCATTTTACCACTAATAATTCCCTAAGTAAGCTGGCTCTTGGACTTGAACGCATGAATTTTCAAAATCCAGGGGGAGTTTCCGATGGCATCCTTTGGTCTGCAGGGAGAATCCTTGCGGGTGCTAAGGAAAAGACGGCCGCCTTAGATCTATGTCTGTATATCCTTGGTGAGCTGCATGGCGAAGAAGAACAGGACCTTTTAGAACGACTTCGTGAGATTAAGAAAGATCCTAGCTACGCATTGCCAAAGACCGTTCACGTCTAAGTGATTTGGAGAGCCTTTGTCTTTGGCTCGAAGCAGTTTAGGCTTGGCCACCCCGTTTGGGGACTTCGTTTGACTTCTTGCCCTTGTACAACCTCCGACCCGAGTACGTGAGCGCATAAATCCGATGACCAATCGAGACATGACCGAGGACCGAGAAGGTTCTTTTGGCTTGCGGTTTGTTATCCAACAACATTTCGCCCGTACCCACCATTTCGACTTCCGGCTTGAGAAAGATGGCGTCTTCAAGGGTTGGGCGGTTCCGAAAGGGATAGCAACGGAACTGGGGGTAAAGCGGTTGGCGGTGGAGGTGGAGGACCATCCTTTGCGATGGGGGATGTTCGAGGGTGAAATCCCGCCCGGACATTATGGTGAAGGTACGGTGCAAATTTGGGACCGGGGAACCTATGAGGCCCGACATTGGGAGTCCAATCGCATTGATTTCGTTTTGCATGGGGCCAGATTGCAGGGCGGCTACGAACTGGTCCGGTTCAAACGGGCAGGTGAACATGTTTGGCTAATCTTCAAGCTACCCGATTAGCTGCTCAACGCGGCTATTGCCTTAGCTACGGTTTCCACCGTCATTACGACTTCCTGTTGTCTGTTTTCCAGTCCAAGGGAGAACCGAATCATCTGCCGTGAGGCGGTGGATTCCGGCTTCATTGCTTTGACAACATGGGACGGTTCGTCCGAATCGGCAAGGCAAGCTGACCCAGAGGAGGCACATATCCCCTCTTTGTCCAGCAAAATAAGCAGCGCTTCGGATTCAATGCCACTGAAGGATATATTCGACGTATTGGCCAATCGTTGTGTTTTATGGCCATTCAGCTCCGCATTTGGGACAGAATTCAGAATGCCTTCCTCAAGGGCATCTCGAAGCGGTCGCACCTTCTTGTCGTAATTCATGACCTGCTTTCGGGCCATATCAGCCGCTTTGCCCATGCCAACGATCAGGGGTACGCTTTCAGTCCCCCCCCCTCATGTTGCGTTCCTGATGGCCACCGGTCACGAATGAGGAGAAGGGCGACTTGCGCCTGACGAACAGTGCCCCAATCCCTTTCGTTGCATGGAACTTGTGCCTGGTCAAGGTAAGGTAATTGGCCTTCACTTTTCGAACGTCAACCTCGATCTTTCCCGCTGCCTGCACCGCATCGCAGTGGAAAAGCACGCCCCGAGAGCGGCAAATCTCCCCGATCTCCTTCACGGGAAAGATGACTCCGGTCTCATTGTTCGCCCACATGAGTGAAACAACCGCAGTCTCGTCCGTGACAGCTTTCTCCAAGTCAACCACGTTCAGCAGACCTTCCCGGTCAACCGGCAGATAGGTGACCCGGCAGCCTTCCTCTTCAAGGGATTTGCAGTAATTCAGTACAGAGGAATGCTCCACCGCCGATGTGACGATGTGGCGTTTGGTGGGATTGGCCTTGAGGGCTGCATGAATCGCCGCGTTGTTGCTCTCGGTCCCGCAGGAGGTGAATAGGATTTCCATCGGGCGGGCGCCGATGAGTTCGGCGACTTGGGCACGCGCCGCTTCGATCACGACCTTCAGATTGGAACCGAACTTGTAGGAACTGGAAGGATTGCCCCATCCGGAGGTGAGGTAGGGCATCATGGCCTCCAGCACCTCGGGCAGGATAGGAGTGGTGGCGTTGTGATCCAGGTAGATCATGATCATGTCTCTCGCAACACCTGAAGATGTCGTGCACCCTCTTTCAGCAGTGTCGTAGCCCCACCGGCCAAAGTCTCTCGCTTCTACATCAATGCCTTGAACATTCGCCGAAAGTTCATGTACCCAAGTTACGAGGGAAGTAAAGAGGTTGCCAAATCGCCAAGGTTTTCACACATAATCAGAACTTCCACCTATGCCGCCATGCGCAGCTCCATGGTAATCTTCTTCCAGGGTGCAGCTAAGGCCCGCCCTGTCTTGGTGACAAGCCCGACCTCAAGGAGGACAAGCACATCCTGGCGGACGTTTTTGTAGTCTCGCTCCAGCCGTTTCGACAGTTGATGGGTATTCATCGGGCCTTCATCGTGCAGAGCTTGGAGCAATTCGATCCGTTTCGGCGTCAACAGCCTGTTCGCCGCATCGATGCTTTCGAAAAACACTCGCTCGACGGTTTCTTCCTTCCTCCTACCCGCATCAATCTGACGCAGATCTGCATCTAGGTCAGACAAAAAATCAGCCCGGGTTCGTATCTCGATGACAAATTCTTCCTTTTCCATTAGCGTCTCCCATGGTTGCCGCATCGCTCTATATCCCTGAGAAAATCCCTATAGAGCGCACGAAGGTTGGTGAAGACATATGGTTCGTCCTTCTCAGGATAATGCCGATGGTCACCCTTGCCGCGCTCATTGTCGTACCGGACCAGCGACCTACCCTCCTTGCCATAATAGAACCGGTACTTGAAGCGGTGCTTGCTCTTGGGCAGGGGCTCTGGTAGTTCCCATACAACGGCCTGAATAATGGAGCCGTCATCGAAGACTACTTTTCGATTGATGAGTCTTCTTGCCCTGCGCTTCATTGGGGTATAATACACCCCAATTCGAAAATCGTCAACGAGTGTCGACGGAGATGGATCATCCTTAGGGTTTTGTGGTCAGCGAACAAGACTTGAGGGCGGGAGCTACGTTCCCATAAGCTAACTCCAGCGGCATGTGGCGTGTTCGGATTAGCGTTCATCGCGCCTCACCACTGGCCCATGAGGAATGACAAGATGCATGGTGTTTTGGGACGCTCGATTGCCTTGTGCGGCGTGGGCATGGCCGATCGTTCTCCCAGCCCTGGCACCTTGCCCCGGGCAGGCTGGCACAGGGGCAGGGTGCCTGTCACACAGACCTACGGCATTTCATGGGGCAATACGCCAGGCGTGCCCCGATCTTCGGGAACACACCCTTCACCTATTTTCCGTCTCGCAGTGGATCGGGCACGATGATGTATGTTATAGAACTATTGGGGACAAGTTCAGGGAAGCGGTATTTCATGCCTGAAATAGCCAACCCAACGATTCATGGATAGACTATGATCAAAACTCCGCTGTGGGCATGACAAGCGAGCTGCATATATCCAGGGAGAGGCCTGATTCGGGTCTTGGCACAGGCGTCATTCTCTTCTCCAGGTTTCTGAAGAGCCGCGGCTTCAAGGTGTTTTCCTCAAGCGTGGTCGGGGCCCTGCAGGGCCTTGACAAGATCGACATCTCCGCAAGGGAGGATTTCTTTCACGTCCTTCGCATGAACCTGGTGTGCACGGACCTGGAGTGGACCCTTTTCCCGGGCCTCTTCGAGGCCTTCTGGAAAACTGCGAAGAAACAGGGCGGGCAAAGCAGAGAAGAAGAGGCGGGGCAGGAAGCGCGTCCGGAAGATCTCCTCGAAGAGGTTCTCTTTCCGGGTGCCCGAAACGAAGGAACGGAGGATCCGGAAAACGGCACGGAAAGAGAGTACCTGGAGGGGGTCGGCTACAGCCCCGTCTCCGTGGTGGAGACGAAGGATCTCGGCCGCTTTCACAAGGGAGATATCCCCGCCGCCCGCCTCGTGCTCAAGAACATCATGTCTCCCTTCAACGTGGCGCTCTCACGCCGCTTCACACGGTCGCGGAGGCCGGGAGACATCGATTTCCGGCAGGTCATGAAGAAAGGGCTCAAGTCGGAAGGCCTTCCTCTGGCCCTCCTCTTCAGAAGGAAAAAGAAAAGGCTCAAGAGACTGGTCGTCCTGGCCGACGTGAGCGGGTCCATGGATCGTTACGCCCTCTTCGTCATGCCCTTCATCCTGGGCATGAAGGGTGTTGGATCCAGGGCCGAGGTCTTTGTCTTCTCCACCTCCCTCACCCCGGTCACCCACGTGATCCGCAAACACACCCTGGACACGGTTCTTGAGATGATTGCCGGCGCAGTGCCCGACTGGTCGGGTGGGACGAGGATCGGCTATTCCCTCCACCAGTTCAATGAAGCCCACGGACACAGACATCTCAACCGCCGCACGGTCGTGTTGATCCTGAGCGACGGATGGGACCTGGGGGCGAAGAATCTCCTCAGAAGAGAAATGGAAACCCTCTCCGCCAAGGTTCATGCCGTGATCTGGCTGAACCCCCTGGCCGGGGACCCGGAGTACAGCCCCCTCACCAGGGCCATGGAAAACATCCTTCCCTTCGTGGATTACCTGCTCCCTGCAAACAGCCTCCAGAACCTGAAACGCGT
>JAFGPH010000412.1 GCA_016926135.1 Deltaproteobacteria bacterium | reverse complement strand
TCGCTGACGGCCTCCGACATGACCAGGAGGATCCGGTAACCCTTCACGGCCGCCACCAGGGAAAGGCCTATGCCGGTGTTTCCACTGGTGGCCTCCAGGATGATTCTGTCCCTTCCGAGTTCTCCTTTTCTCTCCGCCTCTTCGATCATGAAGAGCGCAGGCCTGTCCTTGATGGAGCCACCGGGGTTGAAGGACTCCAACTTGGCCAGGATCTCCACGTTACGATTCGGATGGATATGCCTCAACGGGACGAGAGGCGTCCCGCCGATCAGACCCAAGATGTTCTCGTATTTCTTCGCCATGAGGACTCTTCCCCGGGAGGGGATCAACAGACCGGGTTGCGCACCACAAAGAACGCACAGACGTGGAAATGTATATCATGGTCCCCGGCTTTGCAATCCCCAAATGTGGGAGTCCCTCCTTGACTTCCACCTTGTCTTCCTCCTATCTTGCGGGAAGGAGGTGACGGACATGAAGATTCTCGTGACAGGCGGAGCGGGGTTCATCGGATCGAACGTGGTGGACGGATATGTTCGGGAAGGCCACGAGGTGGTCGTGTTGGACGACCTTTCCACGGGGAGAAGGGAGAACCTCAACTCCAAGGCCCGCTTTTATGCGGCGGACATCCGATCCGATCGTGTCGAAGAAATCATGACCGAGGAACGGCCCCAAATCCTGAACCACCACGCAGCCCAGATCAGCGTTCCCGTCTCGGTGGCGGACCCGGTCAGGGACGCGGACATCAACATAGGGGGCCTGCTGAACCTCCTCCAGAGCGCCGTCCGGCATGGCGTGAAGAAGGTCATTTTCATCTCCTCGGGGGGCGCCATCTATGGCGAAGCCACGGAGTACCCCACCACGGAATCCTATCTTCCGCAACCCCTTTCCCCGTATGCCGTCTCAAAACTTGCCTCCGAGTACTACCTGGCCTGGTGCAAGCATGCCCACGGCCTGGAATTCACGGTGCTGCGCTACGCCAACGTGTATGGACCCCGCCAGATCTCCCACGGGGAGGCGGGGGTCGTGAGTATCTTCATGGAAAACCTGCTCCAGGGAAGGCCCTCCACCCTGAATCATTTCCCTGAAGATGAAGAGGGGATGATACGGGATTACTGCTACGTGGGCGACGTGGTCCGGGCGAATCTCAAGGCCGTTTCGGGAGGAGACGGGGGGGTGTTCAATATCGGGACCACCCGGGAGACCAGGACGCTTCAGCTCTACAGGATGATCTACGAGGCGGTGCGCGAGATCAGGCCGGAAACATCCCCCTCGCTGGCTTCGCCCCTGAAACAGCCCGCCCGGCAGGGAGATATCAAACGGAGTTGCCTCGCCGTGAAACGCGCCGGCGAGGAATTTGGCTGGTTCCCGGAGACGGACGTACCCTCGGGTCTCCGACTGACCCTCCGGTGGTGGCTTGAAACCCGGGCGAATCGATCCGTCATTCCACCCGGAAAGTCCTGAATAATCCTGTTCGATACCTTGACAATCTGTTCCCACGAATTAAGTTTTTGTGGTTAACGGGTCCACGGCTTCCGACCCGTCGGGGACCAGGAAAGCCGTACTATTGGAATGCCGGGTATCGGGTCGGTTCCCAATCTCCATTCTACCGATATCCCATTATTCCAGTTAGTTGCTGGGCTTAACCCACTAAGGCCGATCAAAAAGAGGCAGACAGTAAAGAGGGATTCCGGACAGCCCTGATCCATAATAACAATCCATACAAGGGGAGGAGACGTAGACCATGAACGTGAAACCACTGCAGGACCGAGTTATTGTGAAACGGATTGACGAGGAGGAGACCACCAAAGGCGGCATTATCATCCCTGATACGGCCAAGGAGAAGCCCATGGAGGGCAAGGTCGTAGCGGTCGGAGGCGGCAAGGTCGTGGAAAGCGGCAAGAAGGTACCTTTGCAGGTCAAAAAGGGCGATCGTGTTCTCTTTGGCAGATATGCCGGCACGGAGATCAAGATCAACGGCGAGGAGCACCTGATTATGAGAGAGGACGACATTGTCGCCATCGTGGAGTAAACACGTTTCTACAACCTGCGACGCAGATTCTCAAAACACATCTCGCAACGTAAGGAGGAGATTTCAACATGGCAAAGGACATCAGATACAGCCAGAAGGCGAGGGAAGCCATATCGAGAGGGGTCGATTTCCTCGCTGATGCGGTCAAGGTCACGCTGGGACCGAAAGGACGGAACGTAGTCTTGGACAGGTCTTTCGGGGCCCCCACCATTACCAAGGATGGCGTCACCGTGGCCAAGGAGATCGAACTGGAAGACAAGTTTGAAAACATGGGCGCACAGATGGTCAAGGAGGTGGCATCCAAGACCTCCGATGTGGCCGGGGACGGGACCACTACGGCGACCGTGCTGGCGCAGATCATCTACAGGGAAGGTTCGAAGCTGGTTGCGGCAGGCGTGAACCCCATGGCCATCAAGAGGGGAATCGAGAAGGCTGTGGAAGTGGCCGTCGATGAGCTCAAAAAGCTTTCCAAACCCACCAAGGACCAGGAAGAGATCGCCCAGGTGGGGACGATCTCGGCCAACAACGATCCTACCATCGGGAACATCATTGCCGAGGCGATGAACAAGGTGGGCAAGGAAGGCGTCATCACCGTGGAAGAAGCCAAGAGTATGGAGACGACCCTGGAGGTGGTGGAGGGTATGCAGTTTGACCGCGGTTATCTCTCCCCGTATTTCGTGACCGATCCCGAGAAGATGCTGGTCAGCCTTACCGAGCCCTACATCCTGCTCAACGAAAAGAAAATCAGCAACATGAAAGACCTGATTCCCATCCTGGAGCAGATCGCCAGAATGGGAAGACCCCTTCTGATCATCGCCGAGGATGTGGAAGGAGAGGCCCTGGCTACCCTGGTGGTCAACAAATTGAGGGGGACCCTCCAGTGCGCCACCGTCAAGGCTCCCGGATTTGGAGATCGGAGAAAGGCCATGCTGGAGGATATCGCGATCCTCACGGGCGGAAAGGTGATTTCGGAAGATCTGGGCTTCAAGCTGGAGAACGTGACGTTGAACGACCTGGGCTCGGCCAAGACAGTCAATATCGACAAGGACAACACGACCATCATCGACGGCAAAGGGAACCGAAAGGATCTGGAAGGCCGTGTCAAGCAGATCAGGGCGCAGATCGATGAGACCACCTCGGACTATGATCGCGAGAAGCTTCAGGAGAGGCTGGCAAAACTCATCGGCGGTGTAGCTGTGATCAACGTGGGAGCCGCCACCGAGACGGAGATGAAGGAGAAGAAGGCCAGGGTGGAGGACGCCCTCAATGCGACCCGCGCAGCGGTGGAGGAAGGGATCGTGCCCGGAGGAGGGGTTGCCCTGCTGCGGGCTGTCAAGGCCCTTTCCAAACAAACCCTGGAGGGAGAAGAACAGAACGGCGTCCGCATCATCATGAGGGCGCTGGAGGAACCGCTCCGCCAGATCGCCAACAACGCCGGGGCCGAAGGCTCTGTCGTGGTTGAGAAGCTCAAGGGCGAGAAGGTCGCCTTCGGCTTCAATGCCGAGACCGGCGAGTATGAGGACCTGATGAAGGCGGGGATCATTGATCCCACCAAGGTGACCCGCTTTGCACTCCAGAATGCCGCATCCGTAGCGGGTCTTCTGCTTACCACGGAGGCGATGATCGCCGAAAGACCAAAGGAGAAAGAGGACATGCCCATGCCTCCGGGCGGCGGCATGGGAGGTATGGGCGGCATGGGAGGCATGATGTAGACGCTGCCCAAAGCCCTGCCGCATGGTTCCGTTTTGCTGCTCAAGGGGATTGGACCCCATGTCCAATCCCCTTTTTGTGACCCTGACCGTACCGCCCCCCGAACCCATCACAGGGAAAGCACCAGTTTCCCGTGGGGGTCTGTGCTTGCCCGTCTTTGGCGGGTGAAAGTCTTTGCTTGACACCTTTTCCGGCTTATCCTTGCACCTCGTGCCTTGCACCTTGAGCCCTTCCTCTCTGGCACAGAGATTGCATTTCCTATCGTCGAGTCATGGGAGCCGGGCACCGTAAATGAACTTTTCCGTGACTCGCCAGAAAACTACCGGCGGGGTGATTACATGGGCCACAAAGCGACGGAGAGGTACAAGGTTGAAGTCGAATTTCCGGGCGAGATTCGGACCGCGCCTTCATGCTTTAGGGTCTGGCACAAGGCACCCGAGTTTATGTGTTTGATTACTGAGGATAATCCAGATATTATTGCAAACATCAAGGTCGGGGACAGGGTCAGCTTGAAGTACTTCGGGGAAGACTCCTCACGTCCTTCTGAGCGGCTGGTGACCGTAATCCGCAAGATCTCGATGGGAGAACAGGGTACTCTCAGAGGCAGGTATTTGGTCGATGTGGACATCCTTCCATGTCGGAATCCCGACGCTCTGACGAATCTTTCACACTGAAACGGCAGGGAGCCGTGCCCTGACCTGCCACAAGGTTCGAAGATTTTGAGAGCTACCTCATTCGATCGCTTTTTTTATTTACAAGTCATTCAGATAAAAATGGTTGACAAATAGATTACTATGGTATATAATAATGCATAATTGTTGGTTAACATTGTAGTCAACCTGTCCCGGGTTGGTTATTGAACATACAACCCGAGCAAACCCTGTAGCAAGGTTAACCAAGAGCCCAACCCAGTAGATGCTTGATGTCAGAAACTGACCTTTGATCGTTTTTTCTTGAGGGCAGGGCCTTCGTCGGCCCTGCCCTTTTTTCGTGGAGCCCCGGTTGCAGGAGCCCGCGGCTTCCTGCGAAGGCGGGTGAAACCCGGCCACATCCTGCCCCGCGCAATGAAGACACGACCCTTGACCCCGGAGCCGTTTTGGTGTACATCTCTGACCCATTACTGATGAACTCGGTAAAAAGTCCCACACCGGCGTTCCGTTCATGGTTCGACGCCCCTCGATCCCTCAGCACAGGCTTCACCACGAATGGAACATCACAGGCCTAGGGCGCACCCTATGCATTCGTCCTGAGGTATCGAAGGGCGAACGGGACTTTTTTCGAACGCAGTACTGACGCTTGGCGATTTTCCAATTGACTGATTGAGGAGGCTAGGACGCGGATGAAGTGGAGATTGGCTGTGTACGCAGTTGTGGTTCTGCCGGTGCTGCTTTTTGCTCTCACGGGGGGATGGATCCCTACCGGGGTGAAGGCAGAGGCGGGCGCCGGCTCTCTGGACGTCATTGTCATCGACAACGAGGGCTACAAATCAGACAGAAAGGGGCCGGTCACCTTCAGCCACAAGAGGCATGCCCTGGACTACCGTGTCTCCTGCTGGGACTGTCATCACGAATACAAGGATGGGAAGAATGTCTGGGCTCCCTGGGAGAGCACGGCCCAGTGCAGCGAATGTCACGATTTCCAAAAGGACCAGGGTAAGGCCTGGAATCTGCAGAAGGCCTTTCACGTGAATTGCAAGAACTGCCACCAGGGACTGGCGGCCCAAAAGAAAAAGACCGGGCCTCACAGGAAGTGCCTCGGGTGTCACAAAGACGTTGAGAAAAAGTAGCCCGGATCCTGGTGATCGTCATTTCCGATCCCCTGGCTACCCGCAGGATCATCTCCCTTGCCCGAAAGAAGAACCCGACCCTCTTCATCCTGAAGCAGGCAGCGTGCTCCACGCAGAGGATCTCTCGGTCACCCTGGGTGCACCGGCACGCCTGACCGGTGCATGCCGCACTTTCCGTTTCCAGGTCCCTCGGGAAAGACGGTGAGTGTGATCTGGATTGACGGATCAAGGGGATAGGGGTAGTATGGCCTCACGTTGAGGAGTCTCTCAAATGATTCAGGGCAATGAGATCATCATGCTCTTGATCGGCATCGCCGTGGTCCCGTTCCTGCAACTGAACCGCTCGTATGTGGATCGCATCCCCTCCGGCAGACTGCTCACGACAGCTTACCATCTCATCCTCACGGGCTGGTTGCTGACGGTTCTTGAGGGTTTCTTCTGGGAGGCGCTGCTCAACCTTCTTGAGCACATCTGTTATGCCGCGGGGTCCCTGCTCCTGGCTGTCTGGTGTTTCAGGCTTTCCCGGGGAGCTCATGACTCCGGGGAGGCATGATGGATCCGGTCTCCTTCGCCGACCTGGTCGCTTTCATCGCCTCCGCGACAGCCGTCCTCTTTGTTCTCCGCGGCTGGAAGAGAACCCCATTTCCCCGCGATATCCGACTTCTTCTCCTCTGCCTGCTCACCCTGACCCTGGGCCACGATCTGAGCAACCTGATCGAATGGACCGGTTTGACCACGACCCTCGACGTATTCGAAGACTACGTGGAGGTCACCATCCCCCTGCTCTGGAGTTTCCTCTTCTACGCCTTCTTCCAGGAGAACACCTCCGCCGAGCTGCGCCGGAGAGAAATGGCCCTGAGCCAGAGCGAGGAGCGATACCGGTCCCTGGTGGAAAACGCACTGGACGGGTATTTCATTGCAGAACTCCCTGAGGGCCGCTTTCTTTTCATCAATCAAAAGGCATGTGACATCTTCGGATACACCGAAGAGGAGGTAATGAAAATCACCATATGGGACGCCATCTCCCCCGAAGATTACAGGACCATGGAGGAAAGGATCAAGAGGCGCTTCGACGGTGAACAACTCGCCCCCCCCTTGCAGGTTTACAAGGCGATTCGTAAGGACGGTTCCCCATTCCTCGCCGAGGTCTCGGGCTCCAGGGTCTTCTTTCAGGGGAAACCCGTCATCCAGGGTCTGATCCGGGATGTCACCGAACAGCGGAGACTGCAGGAACAGTTCCAGCAGGCCCAGAAGATGGAGGCGGTGGGGACCCTTGCCGGCGGCATCGCCCACGACTTCAACAACCTCCTCATGGCGATTCAGGGGAGCGTCTCCCTCATGCTTTTCGAACTGAACTCCGGCCACCCTTTCTACGAAAGGCTCAAGGGGATCGAGAAACAGGTGCAGAGCGGGGCAAGGCTGACCCACCAGTTGCTCGGTTATGCCAGGAAAGGGAGGTACGAAGTGCGACCCGTGGATCTCAATAACCTGGTGAGGCAGACGGCGGAGGCCTTCGGCAGGGCCAGGAAGGAGATCACCCTTGAGCTGGACCTGGCCCATGACCTTCTGGCCGTCGAAGCGGACGAGAATCAGATCGAACAGGTCCT
Source organism: Deltaproteobacteria bacterium (assembly GCA_016926135.1). The sequence goes on along the minus strand of JAFGPH010000412.1, from coordinate 6,198 downwards.
GCTGAATCTCCTCGTCAATGCCGCGGACGCCATGGCTCGAAAAAGGGGAATGCTCACCCTTGAAACAAAAAACGTGAACGGCGACATCCTGAACGACAAGCCCTACCGGGTGAAGCCGGGCCAATACGTTCTCCTCATGGTGACGGATACGGGCGTGGGCATGACCAAGCAAACCATGGATCGCATCTTCGAGCCCTTTTTCACAACCAAGGAGATGGGAAGAGGTACGGGCTTGGGCCTGGCCTCCGCTTACGGCATCGTCAAAGGGCACGGAGGATACATCGACGTGGATTCTCGAGTGGGGACGGGAACCACCTTCAAGGTCTACCTTCCCGCATCAAAGAGGAAACCGACCGGTGTGATCGCGACGGCATCTCAGATCGTCCCCGGTCAAGGGACGGTCCTTCTGGTCGATGACGAAGAGACCATCCTCGATGTCGGCACGGCCATGGTGAATGCCCTGGGCTTTGAAGTGCTGGCCGCGAAATCAGGAGAAGAGGCCCTCCGATGCCTCAGCGTGAACAGAGGAAAGATCGATCTTGTCATCCTCGACATGGTCATGCCTGAGATGGGAGGGGGAGAGGTGTTCGACAGGATCAGGGAACACGACCGCCATATCAAGGTCCTCCTGTCGAGCGGTTACAGCATCGATGGGCAAGCCTCGGAGATCCTATCGAGGGGTTGCGACGGTTTCATCCAGAAACCCTTTGACATGAACCAGCTTTCCCGTAGCATCGAGGCCCTCCTGAAGAAAGACACAGGATAGTTTTTGTTGCCCGTCGAGGTGGTATCCAGTCCCATAAATGACCTCACAAACACCGGGCGCAGGAGGGGCCGTCGGGGGGGTGGTCTCCTAGGGCCGCAACTCATCTTATCCCATGCCCCTTACCGCCCCTAATGTTGAAGTTTTTTCCGTGGCAGGGACAGGGATGCACCCCGATACAGGCTCACCCGCCGGGGGCTGCTTGTGAAAAACGCAGAACACGGGTCCCGTCTGATAGGTATCTCAGAAATAGTTGCGGCCCGGACGACCACCCCCCGACGGCCCCTCGAGCGCATGGGTGGTCTCCTCCTAGGGCCGCAACTCAACAAAAAAATCAAGGCACCCGCGGTGCTTCCGCAGGTGCCTTGATCTGTATCGCTTACCTGGTGCCGAGACACAGAATCGAACTGTGGACACGGGGATTTTCAGTCCCCTGCTCTACCGACTGAGCTATCTCGGCAAGGTGACAGGATTATATGGAAGACGGCCTTGGAGGTCAAGGCGAAATTGATTGCCTTCCTCACTTCTGATCCGATTTCTCGAAGTCCTCCAGATCCAGGTCCAGGCTGTCGAGATCAATGCTCACCTCGCCCTCCTCGGATTCCGCGGACTCTCCGACGTCCTCGTCGCTGAGCAGAAGGCTGAGATCCTCTTCCGGTTCTTCCTTTTTCTCTTCCCGGGCAGGTTCGGTTTCCAGTTCAAGGGAGAGATCACCCAATTCAACCGGCTTCTCCATCTCATCCAGGGCGGCAGCCGCCTTGCCGATCTCGAGTTCCCCGGTCTCATTCACCTTGAGGTCTTCCAGGTTGAGGGCGATCTCCCCTTCTTCTTCGGCCTTGGGAGCCTCTTCGGTCTCAAAGGAGACGGCATCCAGATCTAAGGCCAGTTCCCCGCTCTCCTGGGCGGCAGGCTCCGCAAACGGTTTCTCCGCAGGACCTGCTTCCTCAAGTGAAAAATCCCCCATTTCGATACCGAGTTCCTCTTCCGCTGGGGCCTCCGGGGAAGCATCTTCCTCCACCGCCGGGGCCTCGGCAGAAAAATCGCCCAGATCCAGGGAAAGACCCTCTTCCTCTGCCGGTGCCTCACCCTTCTCCTCAAAGGTCGGCAGGGCCTCGGCCTCGTCAAGGGAGATCTCTCCGATGTCCATGGACCCCTCAGCCGTTAACGGCTCTTCAAGGGAGACCTCAGGCTCACCCATCAACAGCTCATCACCTGTTCCCAGATCCAGGCCCAGATCCATTTCCTGGGAATCGTCCAGGCGAACCTCACCCGTCTCCATCGGAGACGGTTCCTCCATGGAGATCTCATGTTCCCCATGCATGACCTCCATCTCGGTGGAAGCGCTCAAATGCATCCCTGACTCGCCCGCTTCTCCCAACAAAGCACCCAGAAGCGCAGGCGGTTCAGGCCGGAAGGCCGGAAGATTCAGCTTCTGCTGTTCAGCGCTGATATCCTTGTTGCACTTCGGACACGCCTGGTTATAGTCAAAACTGATATAACCGCATTTGGGGCACTTCATGTCCTTCTCCTAGTATTAGCTAATTGGAAATAGACTAAAATTAATAAATATAAGAAAGTCTATTTCTTATATATCAAGCTGGTACGTTTTTAGATAACATGATTTTTGCTATTCGTCAAGCATTTAATATCCTTGATGATGATTGATCTAAATTCTTCCTTGACCATATCATGTCCTGGCGGCGTGTCCCAGAAACAGCTTTACAAATCCCAGGGGATCGAGGGGCCCTCCCCTCTCAGGCCTTCCCCAGGTAGAACCCTTCGTAATCAAAGGTGCTGAGGGGAGCCCCTGCCTCGAAAATCCCGGCCTCCACTACCTCCCCGATAAAAAGGGTATGATTCCCAGGCTCAAGACTTTCCCTGACCTCACACCCCAGGTAGCCGATGCAAGCCCTCAGGATTGGGCATCCTCTTTTTCCCGGAAACCACGCGAGCGATTCAAACTTGGCTTCGGGGTCCTGCCCTTTGAAGCGGCGGATATAGTCCTTCTGGTCCCGTCGGAGAAGGTGAAGGGCAAAGAAACCGCTCTTCTTGATCAACTGGTGACAGTAACGGTTCGGGTGTACGGCCACCATGATCAGCGGGGGCTCGTAGGAGACCTGCGACACCCAGGAGGCGATCATTCCGTTTTTCACCTCGCCGTGGGCGGCGGTGAGCACATAGATGCCGTAGGACATCAGCCTCAGCACCTCTACCCCATCCTCATTCAATCCCATCCCCCGTGCTCCTTTTCAGGTGCCCCTGGATTGCATTCCTTGCCAGTTGATCACATCGTTCATTTTCCTTGTGACCTGCGTGTCCCCTGATCCACTCCCAGGCGATCTCGTGGGGTTGACTCAGGGTGATGAGCGTCTCCCAGAGATCCCTGTTCAGAACGGGCTTTCTGTCCGAGGTAAGCCAGTGCTTCCGGATCCATCGATGAACCCATTCCGACATTCCCTTCACCACGTAGTTCGAATCGGTGAGCACCCGGACCCTGCACGGTCTCTTGATCAGGCGAAGGGCCTCGATCACCGCCGTCATCTCCATCCGGTTGTTGGTCGTGCTCCGTTCAAACCCGGAGATCTCCTTCACGTTGTCCCCGTATTTCAGAATGGCGCCCCACCCGCCGGGACCGGGGTTGCCGCTGCAGGCTCCATCCGCAAAGACCTCTACGACTTTGTCGTCGGGACGCCTCCTTTTCTGCATCATAATACCCACCCTCTTCCAAAGAAAAGGACCCGAGACAGGATCGACGGGATTGACTGGACGCTGAAAGCCAAGAACCCTTTGAGCTTTGAGCCTTCAGCTTTGAGCTCCTTACGATCCTGTCTAACTCGTTTCTCGGCGGCCTGAAGAGGCACAGTGCCGGTGCGGAATCAATTGCGGAACTTGCACCGGATGCGAATGCTCACCTCCGGCTTCTCCGGGTAATTCGTCTTCAGTGTCAGGAATCCGTGGGTAATTCCTGCCGGGCTCGGTACGTTGGAGAAATGTACACGGTACAGCCTGCCCGGTTGCACCTCTTCCAGGGTATAAGTCACCCTGTTTTCCAGATCGAATCGAGAAGGTTCAAGCCGGAGGGCCTTTTTCTTCTCCGCCCTGATTTCCACACTCTGCTTGGCCACATCTCCTGCCCCTCCTTCCAGAAACACGGCCTGGGGCCGGACGCTGATGGCAGGCTTCACCAGGGCCTCAATGCTGATGTAATGAAACCTGTCCCGGGGATCGTTGATATAGATTTTGGCGGACTTGCGGACCTTCCCCGTGTAGCCCCTCGTGTCGACCCTCAACGTGATCTTTCCCTCCCCTCCGGGGGGGATGGTCTTGTCATAGGACGCGACCGCACAACCTCAGGCGGGGCTCACCTTTTCTATGACAAGGGGCTGATCCCCACGATTCGACACCCTGAAGGTGTGATCGAGAACACTCCCCTCCTCCACCTCCTGGAAGTCGAAATTCTTCTCCTGAAAATAGATCTGGGGTCCCGGAGGCTTCTGGGCCCGGGAACCCGACAAGAAAATGAGGGAAAGGAAACTGTATGCCACAAGGGCAATCAATAACCCGGTTCTTTTCATCCAACCTTCCTCCCGGTAAAAAAATAGCACGCCCGTGAAGCCTGTGACAACAGATTTGTATGAAAAGTTTGTCATGGCAAAGCGCCCTCTTTTGCTATAGACTTTACAGAAGGAGTCTCTCGCCGTGCGACAGAGCAGATCAAAAACGAACAAGACCGCAAGATCCAAGACCTCACCCGCCAGGAAGGCCCGCAGGCCCGCCCTCGCAGGGGATAAAACCCCTCCTGCCGTCAACGGGCTTTCGGAAAAAAGATACAGGACCCTCCTCGACTTTCTCCCTTACCCCCTGGTGGTCTTCAGCACGGACGGAAAGGTCTCCTACCTGAACCCTGCATTCACCGAGACCTTCGGATGGACCCTTGAAGAGCTGCGGGGAAAACACATCCCGTACGTTCCGGCGGACCTGGAGGAAGAAGTCCGGCAGAGCATCCGGAAGCTGCTTCAGGACAGGGTGATCCTCCGCCACGAGAGCAGAAGGCTGACCAAGGACGGCAGAATCCTGGATGTCATGATGAGGGGCGTCGTGTTCGCGGAAGACGGCGGTGCCACCGCAGGGGAGATGGTCCTCCTGAGGGACATCACCCAGGAGAAGAGACTTCAGCGAATCAACGAGGCCCTCCACCGCATCAGCACGGCCCTCCCGGCCTACCCCGAACTGGAAGACCTTCTGGATTACATCAGTAGCGAGATCAAGCGGTTGCTGGAAGTGGAGGGGGCACTGGTCATCCTGCTGGACGAAGAGAAGAAAGAGCTTTTCTTCCTCGGGGCGGCCTATGACGACAAGGCGACACAACGCAAGGCCAAGGTGATCAGGTATCCTGCGGACAAGGGTGTCTCGGGAAGGGTCATCAAGACCGGGGAACCCATCATCGTCCACGATACCTCCAAGGATCCCAATTTCTACGGGGTTGTGGACCAGCGGATGCAGTACACCTCCCGCTCAATGCTCGACGTGCCGCTGCGCAGCGGAGACCGCATCATCGGGGTGCTCTGCGCCATCAACAAGAAGGAAGGTCTGTTCGGCGAAAAAGACGCGGAACTGCTGAATACGATCGGCGGCACGGTCGCCCTCTCCATCGAGAACGCCCGTTTCTCCAAGGAGATCACGCGTGCCTACAAGGAGGTGAGCAGCCTCAACCGGGCCAAGGACAGGGTGATCAACCGCCTCTCCCATGAGTTGAGGACCCCCCTCTCGGTGATCCTGGCCTGTCTGAACATCCTTTCCAAGAGGCTGGCCGATCTACCAAAGGGGACCTGGGAACCGACCATGGAAAGGGCACGGCGCAATCTCGACCGCATTCTGGGTATCCAGTACCAGGTAGAAGACATCATGGAGGGCAGGCAGTACAAGACCTATGAACTCTTGAACCTGCTGCTGGATCAGTGCGAGGACCAGATGGAGGCCCTGGTGGCCGAGAAGGTGGGAGAAGGACCCATTGCCGAATCGATCCGTGACAGGATCCGCGAGCTCTACGGCCCGAGAGAAAGCAGGTCTGCCGATATCTCGCTGAACCGATTCGTGGAGGAGCGGATGGAGGTGCTCCGCCCTGAATTCGCCCACCGCCGTGTGGAGGTGGTTGTCCGTCTGGAACAGGCGCCGGACATCTGCGTGCCATCAGATGTCCTGCAGAAGGTGCTGGACGGCCTTGTGCGCAACGCCGTGGAAGCCACTCCTGACGATGGCAGGGTGGAGGTCATCGTTCAAGCGAAGGGGGAAGGCACTCAACTGGTGGTGAAGGACTGCGGCATCGGGATCACGGAGGACAACCAGCACCGGATCTTCGAGGGCTTCTTCACGACCCAGGAAACCATGTCCTATTCCTCCAAACGGCCCTTTGACTTCAACGCCGGTGGAAAGGG
>JAFGPH010000411.1 GCA_016926135.1 Deltaproteobacteria bacterium | reverse complement strand
CCCCCCCCACGGCCCTCCTCATCAGAGAACGCCAGCGTCGAGAGGGCCTTGGGGGGGTGGTGGTCGTACAGGCCGCAAGAGACAGGGGCTAGGGACGGCCGGGATCCGGGGTGTTGAGGTAGTGCACACTGAAGCCCGGCGGTTTTTCGATCCTGAATATCTCCGCGGGTATCGCCCGGTTGAAAACCATCCTTTCCGTGGTGAGGGTGAGGGTCCTGTTGTCCTCCTCGTGGTCCACCCGCACGACCCGGGCGTAATGAATGCCTCCGCTCTCCCGGATATCGGAGAAGGTCAGGAGCACATGCTGATCCGGCAGCTCGACCCTGGCAGGATGCAGGCCCGTGTGATCCAGATCGATGATTTCCCCCTCTCCTTCACCGGGTTTTCTCAAGACAATGCGCCTCCCATGCGGCGAGAAAACCTTCTCGTGAGGGACAATAGCGGGGTAGCCCCTCAGGACGGCCCAGACGAGATCGGTGCTGAGGGGTCCCGGGAAAAACCGGGACAGGGCCTCCGGAGTGGAATCCCCCACATACAGCCTGCTCTCGGGAAAGAAAAGCACCTCCAGTCTTCTGCGATCCATCAGGACGTGAAGAATGGGCTGCCCCCATCGATGGGTGACCTCGATTTTCACCTTCCAGGGCTCCCTCGCTCCCACGACGAGAAGATCTGAGTCCGCCTCCCAGGTCCACTCCTTCACGAGCAGGTTTCCTCTCCCATAGAAGGAAACCACTTTGCTTTCCTCCTCCCGGATCCTGGAGACGATCTCGGCCGCCTGCCGGTCACCCAGCGGAGGTGTAGGAGGCACGGCCGGGAAGACGGCGCAACCACCGAGGACCATGCTGCTCAGTAGGATGACCAGGACTCTCATTACTGCGCCGGGGGTTGTTTGAGGAGGCGCCTGACGTTCTCTGCCTTTTCCCTCATCTTTTCAGGTGTCGAGTGGTTGAGAGAGATGGCCTTCTCGTACATCTGGAGGGCTTTTCCATATTCCTTCTTCATGAGATAGGCGTCCCCCAGATGTTCCGAAATGGTAGGGTCACCGGGGACAAGAGCGGCAGCCTTTTCCAGGTAATGAAGGGCCTCGTCGACCATGCCCTTCTGATAGTATACCCACCCGAGGCTGTCGATGATGTAGCCGCTGTCCGGCTTCAGCTTGAGGGCCTTTTCTATGAGGTCCTTGGCCTCATCGAGGCGGATTCCCTGTTCGGCATAGGTGTACCCGATGTAGTTAAGGGCGTCGGCATGATCCGGATTGATCTCCAGCACCCGTCGCATCTGGACCAGACATTGCTCCTTGTCCCCTGATTTGTCCAGGACCACTCCCACCCTGAAGATCAGTTCCACGTTCCCGGGATCCTGCTTGAGGCCCTTCTCAAGAACCTCCTTGGCCCTGCCGTATTGCTTCTGCCCTTCCAGGATGGAGGCCATCATCAGGTAGAGCTCCGCCTTTCCCTGCTGTTTCTCCACCGCCTCCTCAAGCACCTGGATGGCCTCATCGTGCTTTTCCTGAGTATCCAGGACATAGGCTATGTGCACCCTCGCATTGAGGTAGTGCTCCGACGGCGGAGGGATCTTCCGGAAGTGATGGAGGGCTTTCTCCAGTTCGCCCTTTTCCTCATAGGCCGTAGCCAGATAGAATCGGGACTTGTGATCTTCGGGGAAAGCCGAGACGATCAGCTCCAGCTCCGAAATCGACTCGTCCAGTTTGCCGTGACGGAGGTAGATCAGACCCAGCGTCTGCCGGCCCGGCTCACCGGGTTTGGCATGTTTTTCGATCTCCTTCATATGCTTTCGGGCCTTTTCTTCCTGGCCCAAAGAGAAGTACATGTTGATCAGTCTCTCGCGGATGATGTTGTTGAGGGGATAATTGCTCAGAAGCCTCTCATAAATCTCCACCGCCTTTTCATGCTGCTTCTGCATCTGGTAGAGGCTCCCCAGGTCAAAAAGGGCCGGTTCCATATTCCTGTTCAGTCGCAGGGCCTCCAGGTAAGCCTCCTCCGCATCACGGAATCTTTTCGATTCCAGATGGATTCTTCCGCGGTAGTAGTAGGCGATGACAAGATTCGGGGCATCCTGGATGAGCTTGTTCAGATGTTCCAGTGCCTGGTCGAACAGGCCCTGTCTGGTGAGGATCGTCACCAGAATGAGCCTCGCTCTCTGCTGGGCCGGATCCAACTCCAGAATCTTCTCATACTCCTTCCGCGCGGACTCCTCATCGTGGGAGAGGCTGTAGATCTCTGCAAGAAGCATGCGATAGTGGATGTTTCCGGGTTCGAGTTCAATGCATTTCCGGATGTTTTCCACCGCCCCCCCGTATTCCTTCATTTCCTTGAGGAGAACGGCCATCTCCCTGTGGAGGTAAACCGAGTCCGGATCGTTCCGTATCGCCCGTTCCAGATATTCCTTCGCCTCGGCGTATTTTCCCTGAAGGATATACAGGGAAGACATGGCAAAATCCGCGTAGGCCGCCCGGCGTTTGTCCATATCGGAGCCGGCCTCATCCCCTTGGGCCTGGGTAGTCCGGGGTTTCGTCTCTTCGGTCCTGTGGGGCAGCCACGCGCAGGCATAGAACGTGCAAAGGAACAGGAGGGCAAGGAACTCCGTGACAAGCTTTGCGGTGGCAAATCCCGACGAGGTCCCGCTGAGGCCCCTCTGGCCCTTCTCCCTGGGGACGATCACACGCCCCCTCCCGTGACTACTTGATGAAGTTGGCAAAATTCTCCTCAAAGTTTGGGATTTCTTCCTTCAGCCACTTCTTGATGTTTCGGATGATCCTCTCCTGAATCTGGCGGGCCCTTTCCCTGGAGATGTTGTACTTGTCGCCCAGTTCCTGCAAGGTCAACGGTTGTTCCGCCATGATGCGGTTGTCAAAGATATCCAGTTCCTTGCCTGAGAGCCTGCCTCTGTACTCCTCCAGCTTCCCTGAGAGAATCCGCCTGTTTTCCTCCTCCGAAAGTTGTTCGTCAACAGCCACCGCCGTGTCCGGAAGAAAGGAACCGTAAACCTCTTTGCCGTTGTCGCCGACCGGGGCATTGAGGGAAATCTCCCCCCCTCCCAGTCGCTGGCTCATCTCCTCGACCTCCTTCTCCTTCACGTCCAGGCGCTCGGCCAGGAGCCTCGGCTCGGGATCAAAACCTTGGGCGATGAGCCTGTCCCGCTCTTTGGCCAGATTGAAGAAGAGCTTGCGCTGGGTCTGGGTCGTGCCTATCTTCACCAGCTTCCAGTTCTCCATGATGAACTTGAGCATGTACGCCTTGATCCAGAACGAGGCATAGTAGGAGAACTTGATCCCACGGTAAGGATCGAATTTCCTCACCGCCTGCAGGAGCCCTACATTTCCTTCCTGGATGAGATCCAGAAGGGTCTTGGTCCAGTAACGGTGAAAGTCCATAGCGATCTTCACCACCAGCCTCAGATTGGAGGTGACCAGCCGGTAAGCGGCGTGCTTGTCCTTCTTCTCTCTCACCAGGATGGCCAGTTCCGTTTCCTCCTCCCTGGTAAGAAGATTGTAGTTCTTGATCTCCAGCAGGTACATCTGGAGGGGGTCATAGGGGACGAGAGACCTTTCCCTGACGGGAATCGCGGGGACGAGAGCCGCCCTTCCTTCCGGCGAGAGATCCTTCTTTCCGGCCCCCGTCCTGGCTTCCCTCGGAGAAGGCTTCGCTTTCCCCCTCCCTGTCGCTCTTCGCTGGTTCTGGTCTGAACGCTTCTTCTTCACCGATCCTTCGACCCTTTCGAGAGACAGTCGGCCCCCTATTTTCAAGCCGGGGTAACCCTCAGGTATCTCTTCTTCCCCACCCTCAACAGGATGGCGTTGTTCATCAGATCTTTGACCCCAATGGTCTCGTCATAGGCTTCTATCCTTCTGCCGTTGGCATAGCCGCCGCCCTGAGAGATCAATCGCCGCGCCTCGGCCCGGGTCTTGCAGAGGCCGCTGGTCTCAAAGAGCAGATAGGCCGGCATTCCCGCCTCTAGCCGGCTGGCAGGGATGGAACAGGTCGGCACCCCCCCGGCGTCTTCAGCGGGTTCCGCCCCGAAGAGCTGCTGCGCAGCAGCCCTGGCCCTGTCCGCATCCTCCTGACCATGACAGAGCCTGGTGGCCTCGTAGGCCAGCGTCTCCTTGGCAACCCGAATCTCTTCCCCGGGGAGGCAACCGAGCCTCCTGACTTCATCCATGGGGAGAAAGGTGAAAAAGGCGAGGAAACGCATGACATCCCTGTCGTCCTGGTTGATCCAGTACTGGTAGTACTCATAGGGGGAAGTTCGTTCAGCGTCCAGCCAGATGGCCCCCTTATGGGTCTTCCCCATCTTGATGCCGGATGAGGTCGTGATGAGAGGGAATGTCAGCGCATAGGCCATTCCGCCCTCCAATCTCCTGATGAGATCCACGCCGGCCAGGATATTTCCCCACTGATCGTTCCCGCCCATCTGGATGCGGCAGTCGTAGTTCTTGAAAAGGTACCAGAAGTCGTAGGCCTGGAGGAGCATGTAGTTGAATTCGATAAAGCTGAGCCCCGTCTCCAGCCTGGCCTTGTAACTCTCCGCAGCCATCATCCTGTTCACGCTGAAATGACGTCCGATCTCCCTCAGAAAATCGATGTACTTCAAGTCGACGAGCCAATCGGCGTTGTTGACCATGACGGCCCTACCCTGGCTGAAATCGATGAAGCGGGAGAGCTGGGTCTGCATGCTCCGGGCATTCCGGTCGATCTCCTCCCTGCTCATGATGCGCCGCATTTCCGTCTTCCCGCTGGGGTCACCCACCAGGGTGGTCCCCCCCCCTACCACGGCGACGGGTCTGTGTCCTGCCCTCTGCATATGGGCCAGAGACATAATGGGGACAAGGCTTCCCACATGCAGGCTGCTGGCGGTCGGATCAAACCCGATGTAGCAGGTGGTGGAGCCCTGCAGCAGATCCCTCACCGCCTTTTCATCGGAAACCTGCTCCACGAAACCCCGATCTTCGAATACGTCAAAAACGTTCACCAAATCAGTTCCCCTCCGCGTCATGACGAAAGTCTTCAGGAAGCTTCACCCTCACCACCTGAGCGGGAGCGCCCAGCTTGGGGACCATCCTTCCATCGAATTCAAGGGTGATCCCGTCGGCATTTCCGACGACCAGATAGAAGCCTTCCCGGGCCTTCCATTCGTGTTGATGACCGGGCTGAAACATGTATTCCCTGGGGGCCAGGTCATCGGCATGCACCCTGACCCATGTTGTCGCACTCACTTGAGCTCTCAGCACATGTTGCTCCGGTGTCGGGAAAGGGGCCTCCTCTTGGGCCGGAGATGTCTGCAATTCCTGCCTTTCGGGCACAAACGCCGTTTCTTCGGCCGTTTGCCATGGGCTCACCGCCGAAGCCTGAAAAGGCGTCGCCGCCGAAACCTCTGCGGGTTCGGGCTCTTTCGGGAGGCTGGCAGGAGGTACGTCGCCCTTCTGGGAAACCGTTTCTCCCGCCCCTGAACGCACCGGTGGAACTGCCTTCCCGGCGTCCAATGTCTTGCCCGGGGGAACATGTTCCCACCACAAGAAACTCAGGGCAGCGAGCGCCCCTGCGATGCAGAGAAAGAGCAGGAAATTTCTCTTCCCATGTCTCGGGGGTCCCAGGAACGTGCGGAAGGAGTCCGCCTCTGCCGGGGCGATCCTTCTGTATAGGGCCAGGACCTCTTTCTCGTCCAGAGAAAGGGCCTTCGCATAGATCCGGAGAAATCCCCTCACAAAGGCCGGAGGAGGGAGGGCATCCCACATTTCCCGCTCCAGCGACTCAATGATTCGAGGACGCAGCCTGGTTCTCTCGGAGATGTCCCGCTGGCTGAGGCCCTTCCTCTCCCGCTCCTCTCTCAGAAGAGCCCCCGGGCCATGAGCATCATGGGGCACTCTCGGCTCCTCCACCGGCTCATGAGTCCCGGAATCCTTGCCATCGGTCTCAGACATGGTACCCCCATCCGAAATCAGGGCATTCACGAAGCGATCCTGCACACCTCTCTCCTCGGGCTGGCCATCGGGCAAACGTCCTGACCTGAAGACGCCACGGACACCCAGGTCAGAAAGTGATCTTTGTGTATGACTTCTCCCGCAGTTGCCGGATCCACGAGGAATATCTTTCGTTCACTTCCTCTGCATAGAGCTTCGAGTAAATGGACGCCCTGACCTCTTCGAAAGACCGTCCCTCACCCCCTTCCCGGCTGAGGAGCTTGATGATCTGAATCCCGTTGGGCCTCATGATGAGGTCGCTGGTTCCGCCCACGGTCAAACCCTGGACGACGCTCCGCAGCTCCGGTTCCAGCTGAGTCGTCTTGAAGGTCCCCAGGTCTCCCCCCTCGTCGGCACCGGGGCCGTCGGAGTATTTTTTGGCCAAGGTTCCGAAGTCGTCACCACCTCTGAGCTTTGTGAGGATTTCCTCTCCTTTCCTGGTCAATTCCTGGATTTCATCCGTCTGCTTCGGATCCTTGCGCACCAAAAAGATACCTGCCAAATGGACCCTCGTCTCGCCGGTGTAATCTTCCTTGTGTTGATCATAGTAACGCTTGACGCGATCCTCGGTGATGATAATCTTGGATTTTACCTCTGCATTGATCAGCTGCATCCGTTGGAGATCCTTCCTCACCTTCTCCAGAAACTTCTCATAGGTCATCCCCTCATTCTTCAGCATGTCCAGAAGGTCTTCCTGGGTCCACCGGTTCTCCTTCTTGATCCGCTCGACGGTCGCCTCCACTTCCCTTTCGGTGACCTTGATTCCCAGTTCACGGATCTTCTCCTCGGCGATCCTCTCGTCGATCATGAGCTGCAGGACTTTTTCACGGGTATCCAGGAACAACTCCTCATTCCTTCCTCGAAGATCGGCCGTGTCACGTCCGGTGACCTCCTTGATCTTCTTGTTCAGCTCATGAAGGGTGATCACCTCGTTATTCACGACCGCCACAACCCTGTTCAGGGGCTCTGCGTGGGCACCGGGAAGAAATCCCGCCACCATGCACAACACAAGACAACACCATCCCAGCACTTCCCTGCTATTCATCTAGCCCAACTCCAACTTTTCCAGAAGGTCGGGAGCTATCCACACAGGATAACGCTCCCTGATCTCAGCCAGCCAACTCTTGTAGAAGGCCTCCTCCTTCTGGGAGAAAAGTCTTTCTTCGATTTCTGCCATGACTTCCGGAAGCCTCCTGATCCCTTCGGGACGTTTCGAAATCACGCGGAAGATGTGGAAGCCGTAACTGGTCTCCACAACGGGGCTGCTCTGGCCCACCGGGAGGGAAAAAATCACCTTCTCCATTTTCTCCTCCAGATCCCCTTTCGCGATCCAGCCCATGTCTCCCCCCCCTTTCCCATCCGGGGAGATGGAGTGCTTTCGGGCAAGGCCCTCCATGCACTCGCCGCCGGCCAGCCGTTTCAGGATCTCCTGGGCCTCGCCTTTGGAACGCGTCACGACCTGCATCACCTTTACCATAGGCGGGTGACGGAATTCCCCCTCATGCTCCTCATAGAAGGCCTTGATCTCCTCAGAGGTGACAGGGGGAATGGTCTCGGAAACGGCTTTCATGATCTTCCTGATCAGAAGCCGATCCTTCAGCCCTGCTTTCCATTCCTCGAAATCAATATACCTTTTGAGAAGAACCTCCCGGAAATCGGCCTTCCCATAGTCTCCCTGGATCTCCCTGACCGCTGCTTCCAGATCCTCTGCCGAGACGGCGATCCCTTTTTCCCGCCCGTATTCCAGGATGAGGTAGTGTTCCACCCTCCTCTGAAACAGGCTTTCCCGAAGGCGGGGCCAGTCTTCGGAAGCGATATCCATCTCCGCTGCCGCACGGATGATGTCCTTCTTCAATTCGTCCCGTGTGACGGCCCGCGTCCCCACGGTCAGGACCGCTTTCTCTTCTGTCTTCTCATAGGCACCACACCCACAAAGGAGAATAGACAGAAGCAACGACATGAACACACCCTTCTTGCCCCCCCTAACCACGCCATCTCGTGACATCTGCCTTACCACTGCGGCCCACTCAAGAATGTTTTTGTATCGTGGATATCGAAAGGTGTGACCCGCAATTTTCAGCTTAGCAGGGTTGCTGGAAATTGCAAGGACATTCTTGCGCTGCATGATTCCAATCAGTCGAAATCATTGCGAATAATTAGATGCCTCCCCGATCCACTCTGTGAGCACCTCCTTGGACAGCACCAATCCTTTCAAGGGGCTCAAAACCGGCACCCTGACCTTCAGCTTCCTCTCGGACAGGAATTGAAACCGCCCCGGGTGGGTCGCCGCGAGCCGGACCAGGACCTCGGGTTTGACCACCGTGTCCGGCGAAAAGGTGAAGACCAGTGCCTCTGGAGCCACATCCAGCCTGAGGATACGTCTTGACTTGAGCAGCAACCTCACCGACATGACGCTCAGCAGGTTGGCCACCTCTTGGGGAAATGGCCCGAACCTGTCTCTCATTTCTTCCGTCACGGTCATCAGATCCGCTTCTTCCTTCAACGCGGACAGGCGTCGATAGAGATTCAAGCGAACATCCGTGTCGGAGATGTAATCGCCGGGAAGGTACGCCGGGAGGCTGACATTAATCTCGGGGTTGATCTCCTCGTGCCACTCCTCACCCTTGAGCTCCGCGATGGTCTGCTCCACCAGCTTCAGGTAGAGCTCATACCCAATGGCCGAGATGTGACCGGACTGGGAAAAACCGAGGATATTGCCTCCCCCCCTGATCTTCAGGTCGTGCATGGCAAGCTGAATCCCGGCTCCCAGGTGGGAAAACTCCATCAGGGCTCGAAGCCTCTTCTCCGCCTCCTTCGTGAGAGAGGCCCCGTCGGACACGAGAAGGTACGCATAGGCCATCTCACTGGACCTGCCGACTCGTCCCCTCAACTGGTAAATCTGGGAGAGACCGAAGCGGTCCACCTCGTTGATGATGATGGTATTGACGGAGGGGATGTCCAGGCCGGACTCGATGATGGTCGTACACACCAGCACATCGACCTCCCTCCTCAGGAACCGGATCATGGTATCTTCCAGGTCTCTTTCCTTCATCTGCCCGTGAGCGACGGCAAAGGCGGCCCTGGGAACGAGTTGCCTCAACCGCCCGGTCATGGCCTCGATGGTCTGAACCCGGTTGTGCACGAAAAAGACCTGGCCCCCCCGGGCCAACTCCGACTCCAGGGCACGGGTGATCGTCTCTTCGTCATAGGGGCAAAGGTAGGTCTGGATGGCGAGGCGGTCTTCAGGAGGTGTTTCGATGATGCTGAGGTCCCGTATGCCCAGAAGGGACAGTTGAAGGGTACGGGGGATGGGGGTGGCGGTCAGGGCGAGCACGTCCACGATGGCCCGGTAGCTCTTCAAGGTCTCCTTCTGGCGAACGCCGAACCGTTGCTCCTCGTCCACGATTAGCAACCCCAGGTCCGCAAAGGACACATCCTTCTGGAGCAGCCTGTGGGTGCCGATCAGGATATCGATCTTCCCGGACCGGGCCCTGCCCAGAATCTCCCTTTGCTCTTCCCGGGTCTTGAAACGGCTCAGCACGGCGATCCTGATCGGATAGGAGGCCATCCGCTTCCTGAAGGTCTCGTGGTGCTGCTCCGCAAGAACGGTGGTGGGCACGAGCATCGCAACCTGTTTGCCGTCCATCACTGCCTTAAAGGCCGCCCTGAGAGCGACCTCGGTCTTCCCGTAGCCCACATCCCCGCATACCAGCCGATCCATGGGACGATCTGATTCCATGTCCGCCAGCAGGTCTTCGATCGCCTTGGCCTGGTCGGAGGTCTCCTCGTGTTCGAAGCTCGCCTCAAACTCCCTGAAATAGTGATCGGGAGAAGAGAACGCGAACCCTCGCCTGTACCTCCGCACGGCATAGAGATCCACCAGTTGCCTCGCAATTTCCCTGACGGACCTCTTGGCCTTCTGTTTGGCCACGTCCCACGAGCGGCCGCCCAACTGGTCCAGTTTGGGATCCCTGTCATCGGCCCCGACATATTTCTGGAGGATGCTGACCCGATCAGCAGGCACATAGAGCCGGTCGTTCTGGGCGTACTCGATGATGAGGAAATCGTTGACCTTCTGCTCGACCTCCATCTTGCACAGTCCGCCGTAGCGGCCGATCCCGTGCTCTTCATGGACGACCAGATCCCCGGCCTTGAGCTGGCTGAAAGACGTCCAGCCCAGTCTGCTCTCGCCAGACGGGGTTCTTGTCCGTGCCCGGGGCTTTTTGGTTCCGAAAATCTCATCTTCGCTCACCACACGGATACCCGTTTCAGGCCAGACAAAACCTTTGGCCAGACGCCCCATGCAGATGCTTAGACCTCTTCCCGGGGAAAGCTCACCCCAGCGGAGGACCCTCTCCTCCACCGTGACGCCGTAATTCCTGAGGATCTCCTGGAGGCGATGGGCCTGCTGCTCCGTCCGGCAGACCAGCACCACCCTCTCCCCCTGTTCAAGCCATCGAGAAACCTTTTCAGCAAAGGGCGCCATGGAGACCCTGCCCTTTCCCTCAAGGCTCAGGCTGAGATCGAGGTCCGTGCTCAGGTCTCCCGCGATCTGGATCGACAGGGAAACGGGCTCCTGTGCCTGGAAACCCACTTCCGCGAATTGGACTTGCTGATAGTCATCGAACTTCTCCACCACCCCCTCACGGCCCACCAGGACCCCCTCCAGTTCGGGGAAAGGGGTTTTTCGCTCTTCCGCCTCTCGACGATATTTCTCCACGTCCGTTTGAAACCGGATGGCGAAGCTCTCCAGCTCCCTTTCGATGCGATGGCGGTCCATGAGGATCAGGAGACCTCCCCGGGGGAAATAGTCGAAAAGGGTGTGAAGGTGGTCGTAGAAGTGATTCAGCCACGCCTCCTGACCCGGGAAGACGGTCACTTCTCCCGTGGGCACAGGGAGCCTTCCCATGGACCTGGCCCGTTTCACGTTCTCCCCGGCCATGATGATCTCACCGGCAGGCAGGATCACCACTTCCTGTAAGGGGGAAGACGATCTCTGGCTCAGGGCCTCGAAATACCGTATGGATTCGATACGGTCCCCCCAGAATTCCAGCCGCAGCGGGTCGGGATAGAAGGGGGGAAAGACGTCGATCACACCCCCGCGGACAGAGTAGTCGCCCCGCTCTTCCACCAGGGAGGTCCTCAGATACCCGCTCCCCTCGAGCCGCCGGATCAGTTCCTCCCGGTCCACATCTTCCCCGGCCTCCAGGAAGTCGACGGCCCGGGTCATGGCCTCCTTGGGGAGTACCTTGATTTGAAGGGCTTCTGCGGAAGTGACGAGGATGGGGCCTGGCCTTGACATGAGCGCATACAGTCCCTGGAGGCGCCTGGTGATAACGTCTCTGTGGGGGCTGAGTCCGGCCAGGGGCGAAATGTCATAGACGGGGAAATCATAGAGCCTTTTCGTCAACGGGTCTCCGTGCGAGGAGGCCTCGGGAAGGAAGAACTCGAGTTCCCTATGGAAACGGACCGCCTCTTTCGCCGTAGGCGTCACGACCATGACCGGTCTTTGAATCTCCATGAGCATGCAGGCCAGGAGATATGTCCTTGCAGCGCCGGATGCCTGGAAGACCCGGATATCCGGACACCCTTCCACGACCCCCCGCTTCAATCTTTCCAGGCTCTCATTTTTGAGGTTCATCTTTCACTTCCCTGACCATAAGACCATTCCTTGGAAATCATTCTCACTGCCCCTGGGTCCTGTCAAAACGGGGCTCGATCGAGGCGGCAGGTTTCCTTGACGCAAATGGTTTCCTTTGCACCATCGCAAGGTACCCATGGCGCAAGGCCCCCTGATCGCTTGTGTCTCTGGAACAAAACGAGGAGTCTGGAGCAAGGCAGGTGCGGAAGAAGGTTCCCGGCAGATTCTCCGATGCCTCCAGGACGGGACTAGAGGCCGAGATCCTGTGCGATCTCCTGCATGGCCTCAAGGCAAATCCGGGCAAATTCATCCAGGGGAAGGCCCGTTTGTTCACACTCCATGATCGTATCCCGGTTGACTCCGGCAGCAAAGGCCTTCTCCTTCATTCTCTTCTTGATGGACTTTGCCTTCACGCTGCCGAGTTTCTTGTCGGGGTAAACCAGGGCCGTCGCGATGATGAGACCGGTGATGGTTTCCCCCGCCGCAAGGGCATGATGAAATCGTTCCGCGCGTTTCAACCCGTGGGCCGTTTCGTTGTGCATCTTCACGGCCAGAATAATCTCTTCGTCCACTCCCCTGTCGCGAAGGATCCTCTCCGCCACGAGGCCATGTCTGGTGAGATCGTAGTTCACCTGCTCCACATCCAGGTCATGGAGCAATCCGGCAAGACCCCATTTCTCCCTGTCCTCTCCAAGCCGGTCGGCCAGAGCCCTCATGACCGCCTCGCTGGCCAGACAGTGTTTGATCAGATTTTCGTTCTGAATGTGCCCTTTCACCAACGAAAGGGCTTCCTCCCTGCTGATTCCGTATCCCATGGATCTCTCCAGTTGTCTCCGTCACTTCCCCTCGGGCGGATGTACCACAAAAGCGGGCCCACAGCACTCCCTGATACCGGCCCCGAGGGGTACGCCAGGGAGAGGCGGCGGGCCGTGATTTGACACCTATGGCATCTCCGGCCTATCCGTAATAGTAGACCCCGTAGCTGCTCTTCTCTCCAAGCAAGGCGTCGATCCTGTCCTGCAGCTCCTTTCTCGCCTTGCTTTCTTCCCAGGCCCGCCAATCGTCAACCGATTGCCAGGTGCTGATGACCAGGAAATCCTCCGGATCATCGACATTCCTCAAAGTCTCCCCGGAAATGTATCCGGGCCGGGCGGTAGCCTTGGACCGCATTTCCACCAGCAGTGGCAGCAATTCTCCTTCCTTTCCTTTCGAAACCCTTCTCCTGATGATGATCTTGACCGCCATCGTCTACCCTCCTTCCCTGTGTTGGAAAAGCCCGTATGCCGAATGACCTCACCAACAGACACCCCTCTCGATGACGCCTATTCTAGCACAATCATCACATTTTTCAACACTTCCATCGGGACCTTAGGGCCTGTCACAGAATAAGTTGAACAAGTCGGTCTGCGAAGCGTTCGCCCTGAGGTATCGAAGGGAGAACGCCCCTGTTCATGCTT
>JAFGPH010000410.1 GCA_016926135.1 Deltaproteobacteria bacterium | reverse complement strand
TGTCGGAGTCGATGCCGAGCATCAGGGCCGCCCGCTCATCCTGGGCCATGCCTCTCAAGGCAAGGCCCAGGCGCGTATAGTGGGTAAAGAGCCAGAGGAGGGCGATCACCGCCACCCCGATCCCCACCAGCAACAGCCTGTGGACATCCACGGGCGTTCCCCCGATGGTGACGCCCCCTGCCACAAACACCGGCAGGGTATAGGTCATTCCCTTGAAACCGCCCCACCGCAGCCCTTCCAGGATGGCCAACCCGATCGCGTAGGATGCGATGATCTCGGAAATGGCCATTCCCCGCACCCGGATGAGAATGAACCGGTACATGAGGGCGCCGATGAGCCCCGTGATCCCGATGGAGATGAGGATGCTGAGCAGGTAGTTGAGGCCCAGGGTGCGCAGGAGGCTCCAGGTCACGAACCCGCTCACCACGTAAAGAGCCCCGTGGGCGAAGTTGGGAACCCGGCTGATGCCGTAGACCAGGGCGAACCCCAGGGCCATGAGCGCCAGGGCCACGCTGTTGATGGTGCCGTAGACGAGGATGTCCATAGGAACGATCTACTTCTTTGCCATCCAGGGCGGCAGCTTGATTTCACCGGTGGCGATGCTCTTGGGGAAAACCACCACCCTCTTGCCCGCCTGCCATTGCAGGATGGTTCCCACGGCCCCCTCCTTGGGGTCCAGCGCCGCGATCACCTGGTGATTCTTCGGATTGAATCTGATCCTGCCGTAGACGCCCATCAGGTCTGTTTTTTCCAGGGCATCCACCACCTTCGCCGAATCCACGCTCTTGGCCCTCTCGATGGCGTCCTTCAGCACGTACACGGCCATGTAGCTGCTCGAGCTCCCGAGCCCCTCGGGCTCGATCTTCCATCGCTTGGTGTAGGCATCGTAAAACTTCATGGTCCACGGCGTCGCTTGGGAAGGCGCGTTTCCCGCATTGACCACATTGCAGAGCGTGTATTCCCCCTTGCCCTCCGTGGCCTTCCAGAAGCCGGGCTGCTCGGCCGCGGCCAGGGTGGAGCCGAAGGGAAGGGCCGGGATCTTGAGTTCATACCATTGTTTGAGCAATATGGAGCTTTCGGGCATGTCCATCCAGATGTTCAGGACCTGGGCCTCGGCCTTCTTGGCCTTCAGGAGGCCCATGGAGAAATCACCCGTCCCGGTTGGATAAATCTCGGTGCCGGTGACGTTCCACCCTTGCTTGCCGGCCACCTTGGCGATGATCTCCCCGCCGGTCCTGGCGTGGGCCACGTCCTGAACCATGATGAAGAGCCTGTTCAGGCCCTGTTTCTCCTGGAGTTCCTTGAAGCAGGCCATGATCTCGCCCACAAGCTGGCCGGCATGGCCGTGGATGCGAAAGCAATATTTGAGCCGGTCGTATTCCTTCTCCACCCGGGCATGGTATGCAGGGGTAAGGACGCCGGTGGTCAGGATGGAGACTTTCTTGTATTTGGAGAGGATGTCCATAGCCGCCAGCGCAGCCTCGGACCGGACAGGCCCTCCGATCAGGAAGTCCGCCTTCTTGTCCAGGATGAGCTTCTCCACGGCCATGAGGGCATCGGCCACCGGCACACCGGGTTCCAGGTCTCGCGTGTCGATGACCTCCACCTTCAGAGGCCGCTTCTCGGATCCTACCTGGACACCCCCTGCCGCATTGATTTCCTCCATGGCCAGCTTGACCCCCCTCTCAGCGTCCCATCCGTACAGGAAGGCCGTAGAAAGTGGGCAACCGACGATGATCGGCTTGGCAGCGGCCAGGGCGTGGCCCCCGGCCAGCAGGATCAAAAGTGCCACCACAGGGAAGAACCAGAACGCCATCCTTCGGGTCTCCATCGCTTCTCCTCCTCTTGTTTGAAAGGGTATGCACTCATTCCCGTGCAATGCAGGTCACGGGGACTTCCCGTCCGATGCTCTATGAACTTCCCTCTCCGGGTGGCAGAGGGAATCCCCAAAGGAGTGCCCTGTGTGTGTGCCTTAAAAAAGCAAGACATGTGCCGGGCACGGAGATGATCCTGAATAGTTCGAAGGCCTTCTGAACGTCGGAGAGAAGGAAGCCGGAGGCAAGGCGAAGGCGGGTGATCTTGTCGATGAAAAGGTCGATCGGCCCGTAGTCGCCGTGGACGAGCAGGTCGAAATCGGCGTCGAGGGCCTCCGTGACCGTGCCGTATAGCTCCTTCTTCGGCCTCCCTGCATACTGCTCGCCGACCTGCGTCTTGAGGCGATCCACCCACTCCCGGATGATTCTTGCCCTGTACCGGTCTTTGAACTCGGAAAGCGAGAAGCCCACGGCCGAACCCCAAAAAAGGGTTATCTGCAAGGGGCGAAGGACTGATGGTCTGGAAGTGAAAGGTGAATGAAGCGATCTTTTCAGTGGGGGAGTATGGCTCAAGAAAATCGAAGATGTCAAGAAGATTGAACACGAAGGGCCGTCTCCCGGTTCTCGCCCGCCCAGGGTCTCTCCTTGACTTCTTCAGCAGCGGTGCTTATCTAAACAGAGTAAACTATTTCAGAAACCTGTCAGAGGAAAGATGCCTGCCAAAGACTATTATAAGATTCTGGGATTGTCGAAGACCGCCTCCGATGAGGAAATCAAGAAGGCCTACCGAAAGCTCGCCATGAAGCATCATCCGGATCGGAACAAGGGGGATAAAACCTCAGAGGCGAGATTCAAAGAGATCAGCGAGGCGTATGCGGTCCTGAGCCATCCGGAGAAACGCAAGCAGTACGACATGTTCGGGGCCGACGGCTTTGAGAGGCGCTACAGCCAGGAAGATATCTTCCGTGACTTCGACCTCGGCAGCATCTTCAGGGAATTCGGCTTCGGCGGCGGAAGAGGCCGCGGGTCAACGATCTTCTCTCAGGGGTTCGGGGGCATGGGGCAGGACCGGTTTCGGGGTTCGCCTTTCGAGTCGGCCTTCCGGGGGCACGGAGGCCCCCAGCCTGCGAGGGGTAGAGACCTCGTCTACGAACTGTCTATGACGCTGGAGGAGGCCGCCGGCACCACCCAAAAGACGGTCATGTACCAGGATGACGGTCGCCAGCAGACCGTATCCGTCAAGGTTCCGGCAGGCATCTCAACCGGGAAGAAACTGAGGCTTCCCGGCAAAGGACAGGCGGGACTCCACGGGGGGCCGACCGGAGATCTTTTTGTGCAGGTCCGGGTGCTCGATCACCCGCTTTTTCAGAGAGAGGGGGACGATCTCCTTCTGGAAAGGAAAATCCGTTTTTCCGAGGCCATCTCCGGCACGGAGATCGACGTTCCCACCATTCAGCAGAAAACCCTGAGGCTCAAGATCCCCCCGGGTACCCAGTGCAACGCCAAGTTCCGGATGAAGGGGTACGGGATGCCCCGGATGGACGGAAGCGGGCATGGGGATGCCCTGGTACAGGTCACCGTTGCCGTGCCGGAAAAGCTGAACCGGAAGCAGAAGGCTTTGATCAAGGAAATGGAGGAAGCCGGATTCTAGATGAAGGCATTGTCTGTTTTCTCGGGGGGCCTGGACAGCATGCTGGCCGCAGAGCTGATCAGGGTCCAGGGCATAGAGGTCCTGGGCCTTTTTTTTGAAACGCCGTTCTTCACCTCCGCCCGGGCGGTGAAATCGGCAGCCGCCATCCGCCTTCCGCTCAAGGTCGTCGATATCACCGCAATCCATCTGGACATGGTGAGGAAACCCAGGCACGGCTACGGCTCGAACATGAACCCCTGCATCGACTGTCACGCCCTGATG
>JAFGPH010000409.1 GCA_016926135.1 Deltaproteobacteria bacterium | reverse complement strand
CCTTCCACTTTTCATACCGTTTCAGGACTTCTTTGGGCAGGGTCGGCGCTTGCCTGTCCACACGACGGTGTTCCTCGATGCGCCACATAAGTCATTCTACACATACCATTTATAGTATGTCAAGTTCGATCCGGTAAATCCGTGATTCAGGGCGTCTCCTGAAACATGCTGCTTCTAAGGCTGATAGTTGAATGGCAAGGTGGATTTGGGAAATGGGCAGAGCAGCCACCTTTCAACTCACATCAACTTCGTTGTCGCAGGGGAATTGTTTCGCTTTGCACTGCGATAAGCGAGCATTCGACGGCATTTTCGGAACCAAGGTTTCGATAAGCTATAAGTTCAACCTCGGTGGAGGGAACGATGTTGTGTGGTTGTCAGGGCATGCAGAGAAACGCGGGCTTCGAGAAGAAATCCCGGGGCAAGGACCGGCTATCGAACCCTCACGCCCCGTTGTAACGCAGCACCAGGATGGTGATGTCGTCCGCCTGCGGGGCTCCCTCGGAAAAGACCTTCACCCTGTCCATGACGCCGGAGAGCACCTCCTGCGGGGGTTTTTCGTGAAGGGCGCCGAGGTCGCGGATAAGCCTTTCGTCGGAGAAGAGTGCATCGTCCCTGTCCATGGCCTCAGTGACGCCGTCGGTGTACAGGAAGATCGTCTCCCCCTTCCGGAGCAGGACCTTCTTGGACCGGTACACGCAGCCCTCCAGCACGCCCAGGGCCGTGCCACCTGTTCCTTCCACAAGCTCCACACCCCCTCCCCGGCGCAGAACATAAGGCGGGTTGTGGCCTGCATTGCTGTATTCCAGCTCGCCGGTGCGGGTGTCCAAAATTCCCAGGAACAGGGTCACGAACATCATGGAGTCGTTGTCGAGCGCGAGATCCTCGTTCACCCGGCCGAGCACCTTGTCCGGGGTGAGCCCCTGGGTCGCCTTGGTTTTGATGAGGGTACGGGTGACGGCCATGAAAAGGGCTGCGGGGACGCCTTTTCCGGAAACATCGCCGATGGCCACGCAGAGATGATCCTCGTCCAGGAAGAAAAAGTCGTAGAGGTCTCCCCCCACCTCCTTGGCAGGCGCGATGGTGGCATAGATGTCGAACTCGCGCCTGTGCGGAAAGGGGGGGAAGGTCATGGGGAGGATGCTCATCTGGATCTCGTGCGCAATCTTGAGCTCGCTCTCGATCCTTTCCTTGGCGGCCGTGGTCTCCTTCAGCTCCGCGATGTACTGTTTGAGAGAGGTTTTCATGAAATGGAAGGATTCCGCCAGGGTCCCCACCTCATCCCTCCTCTTGACCAGAGGGAGTTCCACATCCAGGTTTCCCGTTCCAATATGCCCCACGGCCCGGGAAAGGGCACGCAGGGGTCGGGTGATGGAGCCCGCGATCCAGACAATCACCACGAGGATGAAGAGAAATCCAACGATCCCCATGGTGACGACGGTCTGGGTCAACCGGTAAATGTCCGCCATCAGCTCATCTTTGGGAAATAGAACGGCCACGGACCAGCTGTTGGAGGGGAGTGGGGCGTATTTCATCCAGCATTCTTTTCCCGTGTGCAGACTCGTGAAAGAGGCAAATCCGGATTCCCCACGGGTCATCTTTCTGCCCAGCTCCCGCATCTCCGGGTCGGCCTTTTCCTCGGCTACGCTGAAGATGGTTTCATTCATGACGAGGCTGGACGACGGGTGGGTGACAAAGGTCCCGTTTCTGGAGATGACGAACCCGTAGCCGGTTTCTTCGATCTTGATGGATGCGAGCATCTCCTGAAGCCAGGAGAGGGAGACGTCCGCGGTCACGATCCCGGCCAGGATCCGTTCGCCTTCCACCCTCCGATAAAAAGGGACCGAAAAGGTGGCCATCATGATGCTCCCGGCCCCTTCATCAAAATACGGCTCCGTCCACGAGGGCGCCTTCAGTTCTTTCGGAATCTGGTACCAATCCCAGTCGAAGTACTCGTAAGGGATGTACACAAAATTCACCGTTCCCTCTTTCCTGTAGAAATAGGGGGCAAAGGCACGGATATTGGGGCTGTATGCATAGGGCTCAAAGGCAATGGTGGCCCCGTAGATATCCGGGTTCTTCTCCACCACCGCCTGAATGAGGCGAATGAGTTCTCCGCCCTCGTAAGGGAACTCCTCCAGGAAATAGGCCAGATTTTTGGGCACGCGTTCAACCGCCCGAAGCACGGCATCGGTTCTGGCGACCGTGGAAAGAGCCAGGTTCTCGGCGTTCCTTTCCACATTCTGCAGGATGATCTGGCGGGAGATGAAATAGTTGTAGGTGAAAACCACCGAGAAGATCACGGTAATGCTGGCCAGAATCAGGATGCTGAGCCGTAGCGCTATTCCCCTACTTCGTGCCATCGTCCGCACACTGCCGATAAAAGGGTTTGAAATCCGGGATCTGCCGGATCAGGCCGCTGGTGTGAAGCCCCCCGGCCACCCGGTCATAGTCCTCGCAGAGGAGCTTCCCGGTGGGACGCGTGGCGCCCTCTGCCGTCATGAGGTCTCTCATCCTTTCCAGCATCCATTTCTGATGGACCCGGGTGGCGGGGATGTACTCCCGTTTCAGGTTTTTCATGACCATATCCACGGTCTCCCGGGGGTGCAGAAATGCCTGTTCCCACCCCTCGATGGATGCCTTGACGAAGGACCTGCAGAGGTTCGGGTCCTTCTGAAAGCGGTCTTCCATCATATAGATGCCGTCCTCGGGGAAGTTGAGACCGTGTTCATGGAAGAAGAAGGTCGTCAGTTCGTCCGGGTTGAAGCCGGCCGCGAAGATGGTGTGGTATTCGTTGTACCACATGGCCGAGGCTGCATCCACCCCGTCGCGCAGGAAGAGATTCACGGAAAAGGACTGGGGAACGATCTTCACCTCCAGGTTGTACTTCCTGAAAAAGGCCATGGGCTGCACCTGAAAGATCGGCCCCCAGAGCCCCACCTTCTTCCCATTCAGGTCCCGGGGGGTCCGGATGCCGCTGGATTTTTTCGCCACCAGCATCAGG
>JAFGPH010000408.1 GCA_016926135.1 Deltaproteobacteria bacterium | reverse complement strand
TCCCTGGCAGTGCCAGTGCCCCTCCTGCAAGGCCTCCCGCCTGCTGCTGCAGCCCCATCTGCTCATGCTGGGGAAACGCTCCTTCTATGAGGATATCGCCGCTTCCGCCGATCTGCTTGTCAGGGATGACCGGGACGCTTCCCGGTATATGCTCATCCGCAGCACCAGAAAGCTCCTGCGCCGCTTCGACCCCATCCTGTGGGAGGGGGAGGAGAAGAAAATCTCCAAGTTCAACCGGATTATGGAGGAGATCAATGACTTTCTCAACTCCCTGGAACCGGGAAAGTCGGACCTGGCCCTTAAGGAGCGGGACGAAGGCCTTACCCTGCTGATGAAAACCGTGCCGGACCTGGAAAAACTGATTCCCGCCACGGTTCCCATCAGCCAGATCCGGCGCATCTCCAGTTGGAGCCATCGGGCCGCGGGAGGGGTGGACCACATTAAAGTGGTCATCATGGAACGGGCGGAGAGTATGCTGGAGGGATCCCGCAACGCCCTTCTTAAACTGCTCGAAGAGCCCCCGGGGGACCTGTATCTGATCATGCTGACCGAAAGGAAGCGGATGATCATGCCCACCATCCTCTCCCGGGTGAGGAACTACTCCTTCGCGGACCGGGGAGCGGATCTCTCCCGCCGGATCGTTTCCCGCCTCTACCGGCAGGAAGCGGACATCGCCACCCTGGAGGAGTGGTTCGGCAACTTCCGCCACAGCGGGCAGGCCCGTATCAGCGAGCTGGCCGAATCTTTTCTGACCGATATCGCCCAGCGGGAGAGAACCTTTCCCTCACGGATTTTCGACGGCATGGAGGCTACGGACCTGACCCTGTTCTATCAGGAACTCTTCCTGGTGATGCAGAAGTGGATCCGCGGAGGAGCCGAAGAGGAGGAATCCCTGCCCCTGGACCGGGCGGAGAAGTGGAATGTCATTTTGCGGGAGAGCTATCACGGGGTGGAGACCCTGAACCAGAATCCCCTGCTGCTCCTCGAAGCGGCCTACTACCGCATGAGAGAGGTCTAGATGAACAAGTTTATCCGTCAGACAATCAAGAGGGTGGATAAGCTGGACTGCGGGCAGGTTCAGCGCCTTCTCTACGATATGGTGGATGAGAATGAGCTCCTGGCCATGGTGACATCCTCCATTGACGCGGGAATGATTATTTCCGACAACCAGCACCGGATCATGCATGTGAACCGGCCCCTGCAGCGTATCATGCCCGTGATGAGGGGAAACCATGGGGATATGTTCAGTTGGGAGGTCATAGAGGACAGCGAGATATCCGAATTCGTCAGGACCAGCCTCCTGAACAAGGAGACCATAAGGGACCGGGAGTATATTCTGGACGTTTCCGGCAGGACGATTATCTTGCGCCTCTCCATCCTGCCTTTGGTCAACGACGGGACCATACGGGGTAATCTGGTCTATGTGCAGGACGTGACCCGCCTGAAGAATCAGGAAGCCCGTCTCAGGCGCGCCGAGGGGCTTGTCTCCCTCTCCACCATGACCGCGGGCATCGCCCACGAGATCAAGAATCCCCTGGGATCCATGGCCATCTACATTCAGCTCATGCAGAAGATGCTCAAAAAGGAGGGAGAGGTCCCCCGGGAGGAGCTGCTGAGTTATCTGGATATCGTGAACGAGGAGGTGGACCGGCTCAACTCCATCGTGGTGGATTACCTGTTTGCGGTGAAACCGATCGACGCCACCCTGCTTCGCCGGGATCTGAACGGGGTGCTGGACGAGCTCATGGAGTTCATCGGCAAGGAGATGGAGTTCGACGGCATTAAGGTGGTATATCATGCTGACGAGCATCTTCCCTGGATTCAGCTGGACGAGAACCTGATCAAGCAGGCCCTGTTGAATCTGATCAAGAACGCCCAGCACGCCATGGAGGGGGGCGGGGTCCTCACGGTGAACTGCGTCCTGAAGGAGGACCACATCGTCCTGTCTATCGGCGACACGGGATCCGGCATGCCCCGGGAGGTGCAGGAGAAAATCTTCGAGCCCTATTTCACCACCAAGGACACGGGAACCGGCCTGGGGCTGACCGTGGTCTATAAAATCATCAAGGAACACGGCGGGGAGATCGACATTCACTCCAGGGAGGGGGAGGGCACCACTTTCTTTCTCTCCTTCCCCGTACCCCAGGAGGGAGAGAAGCTGCTCTCCTATGACGACAACAGCGCAGAAGAGGTGATTCAATGACATTCAAAATCCTGGTTGTGGACGACGAGAAGAACATCCGCATGGGCCTGGGGAAATCCCTGGAGATGGAGGGTTACGAAGTCTATCTGGCCGAGAACGGCAACGAGGCTATGAAGGAGATGCTCAAGACCAGCATAGACCTGGTGGTGAGCGACCTGAAGATGCCCGGCATGTCCGGGGAGGAACTTCTGAAGAAGATAACCACCTCCTATCCCACGGTGCCAGTGATCATTCTGACGGGACACGGCACGGTGGAGAACGCGGTGGATTCCATGCGTAACGGGGCCTTCGACTTTCTGACCAAGCCGGTGAATCTGGACCGTCTGGGACTGCTGGTCAAGCGGGCCCTCTCCACCCGGCGGCTCATTGTGGAGCATCAGGCTCTGCAGAAGGAAGTGGAGCGCCTGGAAAAGAAGAAGGACCGGGCCATCATCGGCCGATCCGGCGCTCTGGACCGGGTGCTGGAACTGGTGGAGCAGGTGGCCCAGACCAAGGTGTCCGTCCTGATCACCGGGGAGAGCGGGGTGGGCAAGGAGCTGGTGGCCGACGCCATTCACAACGCTTCATCCCGCAGGGAGAAGCCCTTTATCAAGGTACACTGCGCCGCCCTGTCCGAATCCCTGCTCGAAAGCGAGCTCTTCGGCCATGAGAAGGGCTCCTTCACCGGGGCTTCCTCCCAGCGGAAGGGACGCTTCGAACTGGCCGACGGGGGCACCATCTTCCTGGACGAAATAGGGGAGATCAACCCCTCGGTGCAGATCAAAATACTCCGGGTGCTGCAGGAGAAGACCTTCGAGCGGGTGGGCGGAGAGAAGACCATACACGTGGACACCCGTATTATCGCCGCCACCAACAGGGATCTGAAGGAGGAGGTGGAGAAGGGCCACTTCAGAGAGGACTTGTACTACCGGCTGAATGTGGTGAACATTCACGTGCCCCCCCTGCGGGAACGGAAGGATGACATACCCCTGTTGACATCGGCCTTTCTGGAGCAGTTCGCCGGGGAGAACGAGAAAAATATTGAAGGGATAGACAACAAGGCCTCTACCATGCTCTATAACTACAACTGGCCCGGGAACATAAGGGAGCTGCGGAACTGTATGGAGAGCGCAGTGGTCCTGTGCAAGAAGCATATCATCGGTCCCGACGATCTGCCCCCGGGGGTCCGCTCCAACGAGGAGGAGGGGGTGATCCGCATTGAGCTGGGTACCTCCATGGCGGAAGCGGAGAAAATCATCATCCGGCAGACCCTGAAAGGGGTGAACAACAACAAAAGCCGGGCCTCGGAGCTGCTGGGCATCGGCCGGAAGACCCTTCACCGCAAGATCCATGACTACGGTCTGGAAGAGGAATTCCTCACCCGGGGTTAGGCGCTGTGAAAGGATTCCTGCTGACCCACGACTACCGCGACCAGGGGGGACAGGCTCAGATTCATCTCTACGGCACGGGGGAAGAGGGGCCTTTTCTTATCATCGCCGATAATCAGAATCCCCTCTTTTTCATCCGCCGGGAATCCTTTTTACCCGAGGAATTCCAGAGAAAGGTCCGTTTCGAGCGAAAGCCGGTGGAGTTGGAGACCTTCTCCCGCCAGCCGGTGGACTGCCTCTATTTCTCCTCCAAATCGGATTTCTTCACCGGCCGGGACCTGCTCAAGGAGATGGGAATCCCCCTTTTCGAGTCGGATGTCACTCTGCCCGAGCGCTACCTGATGGAGCGATTCATCAAAGGGGGCCTTGAGAT
>JAFGPH010000059.1 GCA_016926135.1 Deltaproteobacteria bacterium | reverse complement strand
GGGGTGAAATGGATCCTGGGCGGGGAGTGCGGGCACATGTGGCGGGTGATCAACCAGTATATGGACACGTTCAACGGGCCTGCGGACTTCCTGGAAGAACCCGTCTCCCCCATCACGGGAACCCGGTTTGAGAACGCGAAATCCACCAAGATGGTTCATATCACCGAGTTCACGGCCGACCTCATCCACCACAACAAGCTCAAGCTGGACCCGAGCAAGAACGACAACCTGAAGGTGACCTTCCATGACTCCTGCAATCCCGCCAGAGGCATGGGTTTGCTGGAGGAGCCGAGATACATCATCCGGAGCGTGTGCAACCACTTTTACGAGATGCCGGACAACACCATCCGGGAGCAAACGTTCTGCTGCGGGAGTGGGGCCGGTTTGAATGCGGGAGAAAACATGGAGCTCCGGCTGCGGGGAGGGCTTCCCAGGGCCAACGCGGTCAAGTTCGTCCACGAGAAGCACGGGGTCAACATGCTTGCCTGCGTCTGCGCCATTGACCGGGCTGTTCTGCCGAACCTCATGGAATACTGGGTTCCCGAGGTTGGGGTAACCGGGGTGCACGAGCTGGTGGGCAATGCCCTGATTCAGGAAGGAGAGCAGGAGCGGACGACCGATCTGCGGGGGGAGCCGCTCCCGGGCATGGAGGAAGCGGAGGAGGAAGAAGCGTGATGTATGACGGCGGCAAGATCATTACGGGCCTGATTGTTGGTCTGGGGTTGCTCCTGTTCCCGGTCTACTACAATGCCGGCAAGGCGGCCAAGGCGCCGGACCCGGTCCTCACGGACAAGGCAAAGGCGGCCAAGCAGTGCATCGAGCCCAAGGCCTTCATGAAGACGGAGCACATGAAAATGCTGGACGAGTGGAGGCAGGAGGTGGTTCGCGATGCCAACCGCTACTACAAAAACGCCGGGGGCAAGACCTACTACAAAAGCCTTCAGATCACCTGCATGGAATGCCACTCCAACAAGAGCAAATTTTGCGACCAGTGCCACAATTACATGGGCGTAGATCCCTTTTGCTGGGACTGCCACATCGCGCCTAAGGAGAATTCGTGATGGCCATGGAGAGAAGAAAATTCCTGAAGATCGCCGGGCTCTCGGCCTTCGCAGGGCTGGCAGGGGGGAGGGCCGCGTTCGAACTGTTCGCACCGGGTGAGGCGGAGGCCCAGTTGCAGGGGGCAGCGCTCACTGCGGGCAAGAAGTGGGGTATGGTCGTGGACATGAACAGGATGACCGACGCGATCATGGACAAGTGCGTCGAGGCCTGTCACCGCGCCCACAATGTGCCCAATCACGGGAATCCCAAGGAAGAGATCAAGTGGATCTGGAAGGAGACCTTCGAGCACTCCTTCCCGGGCCAGGAACACGACTATCTTGCGGACAAATTCAAGGGCAGGAACTTTCTCCTGCTCTGCAACCACTGCACCAATCCGCCCTGCTGCAGGGCCTGTCCCACCAAGGCCACCTGGAAGCGGGAAGACGGTGTCGTCATGATGGACATGCACCGGTGCATCGGTTGCCGTTTTTGCATGGCGGCCTGTCCTTTCGGGGCGAGGAGCTTCAACTGGGGCGACCCGCGGCGCGCCCCCAAGGCGCTCAACCCCGGTTTCCCCACAAACCCGGACTTCCCCACCCGCTCCAAAGGGGTCGTGGAAAAGTGCGATCTGTGCGCGGAGAGATTGGCCAAGGGGGAATATCCCGCCTGCGTGGAGGCCGCCAACAAGATTGCAAAGGGCAGCCTGGTGTTCGGGGACCTGGAGGCCCCGGATTCCGACGTGAGACGATCGCTCCGGGCGCATTTCACGCTTCGGCGAAAACCGGAGCTGGGCACGGGGCCCAACATTTACTACATCGTGTGAGGCATGTATGCTGGACAAGGCACTGAGAGGGAGTCAAACGTACTGGGGCTGGTTGATCGTCCTGCTTGCCCTGATGGCGGCAGGCTTCGCAAGCTATCTGTACCAATTCACCGAAGGTCTCCGGATCACCGGGATGAGTCGGGATGTGTCCTGGGGTTTCTACATCGGCCAGCTCACCTACTTCGTGGGGGTGGCCGCCTCCGGGGTGATGGTGGTCCTTCCTTATTATCTGCACAATTATAAAGCCTTCGGAAGAATCACCATCCTCGGAGAGTTTCTGGCCGTGGCCTCCATCATCATGTGCGGTCTCTTCGTGATGGTGGATTTGGGGAACCTGCCCCGGATGCTGAACATCATTCTCTATCCCAATCCGACCTCCATCCTGTTCTGGGATATGATCGTTCTGAACGTGTACCTGCTCCTGAATCTCATCATCGGATGGAACGTGCTGAGCGCGGAGAAAAAGGGGGTGCCCTATCAGAAATGGATCAAGGTGTTGATCTACATCTCCATCCCCTGGGCCTTCAGCATCCACACCGTTACGGCGTTTCTGTACGCAGGTCTGCCGGGCAGGCACTACTGGCTGACGGCGATCATGGCAGCCCGCTTTCTCTCTTCGGCGTTTTGCTCCGGTCCGGCCCTTCTGGTCCTGCTCTGCCTCATCGTCCGCAAGGTAAGTCGCTTCGACCCGGGCAAAGAACAGATCAGAACCCTGGGGAGCATCATCACCTACGCCATGATGCTGAACGTGTTCTTCTTCCTGCTGGAACTCTTTACGGCCTTTTACAGCCAGATCCCGGGCCACATGCACCCCATCGTCTATCTTTTTGTGGGCCTGGAGGGTCACGGAAAGCTGGTGCCCTGGATGTGGACCGCTGCTTTCTTTGCGGTTCTCTCCCTGATCCTCCTCATTGTGCCGGCTACCCGGCGCACGGAGAAGACCCTGGCCGTTGCCTGCGCCTGTGTGGTCATCGCCACCTGGATCGACAAGGGCTTCGGCCTGGTCATCGGGGGTTTCATCCCCAACCCCTTTGAGAGGGTCTTTGAGTACTGGCCCACGTTCCCCGAGATGGTGATCTCCACGGGCGTCTGGGCCACGGGTTTTTTTGTGCTCACGGTGCTCTACAAGGTGGTCGTATCCATAAAAGAAGAGGCGTCCGCCTGAAAGGCAAAATCTGCCTAATTAACTGGAAACATTATATTTTCAACCTTCCGGAAAAGGGGGAGAAAAAACTTGACACCCCTATTTTCCTCTGTTAAAGATCACACTCGTTTGCGCGGACAGCTGTGTTGAGGCCGGCGGAAACCGAGCATAACACTCTGGATTTACACTTCAATATAGGAGGGATGGACTGATGGGATATGAAGTAACCGTGGATCATGACAAGTGCGAGGGGTGTGAGGAGTGCGTGGAGGTGTGCCCCGTAGACGTTTATGAGATGCAGGACGGAAAATCCGTGCCGGTCAACGCAGAGGAATGTCTGGGCTGTGAGAGCTGCGTGGAGGTCTGTGATCAAGAGGCCATCACCGTCACGGAAGTCTGAGGAGACGCCCTGACGAACCGCCGGAACCAAGAACGCCACACCGGGAAGTCGGGGTGACGTTTTTCTCATATTCGATGCCGACTTAGGATAAAAGAAAGGCCGCTTTTTCAAGCGGCCTTTCTTTTTCAGTTATCGGGGCCGAGGGTCGGCTATTTCCCCTGGTGGCAGTCGTTACACTTCTTGGAGGGGGCTTCCTTGCCTTTCAGCTCCTTGTGGCATCCCTGGCAGTTCTTGTGAAAAGCGTTCATGAGTTTGTCCACATTGCCTTTCTTTTCATTGGCGTCGTGGCAGTCGCCGCATTTCTTCACCGGGTCTGTGTCCTTCCAGACGTTCTTGCCGTCCTTGTAATCATGATGGCAATCACTGCATTTGGCCTTGTAATCCACAGCATGCTTCTTGTGGCTGAATTTTACCGGCCCTTTTTTGTCCGACTTGTATACTTTGTTATCGATCATGACTTCATCGGGCACATTGGCGGCCGTGAGCACGCCCACGCTCAGAAAGATCAGACCCGCAAAGAGCACCAGCATCGTAAGCCTCAGCGTCCCCTTCTTCATCCCTTTCCTCCTTTTCCCATGATCCTCTTTTCGACCCCTCCGGATTTGGAGGGAAGAACCTCTCCAGGAAAAAATCATCGACGGACAGGAATTCTATATAGTCCCTGCCTCCCTGGATTGTCAAGGAACAAAAACGGCGCACGGTGCAAGGCTCAGGGCGCAAGGGAGGAGTCACAGCCTCGTCGCCAGGCTATCCTTGTGCCTTGGGCCGCGTGCCTTGCGTCGCCTCATACCCTATCGTAGTGGCTGAACTGCATGGTGAAGGTGCCCCGTCCCTGGGAGACCGAGCGAAGGGCCGTGGAATAGCCGAACATCCGGGAAAGGGGCACGGTGGCGGTAAGCACCTGGAAGGGGCCCTTGCTGGTGATCTGCTCGATCTTGCCCTGCCGGGTGTTCAGATCGCCGATGACCTCCCCCATGAACTCCTCCGGGATCAGAATCTCGGTATTCATGATCGGTTCCAGCATGGCCGGCTCTGCCTGCAGAGAGGCGTTGCGGAAGGCAAGCGATGAGGCGATTCGGAAGGCCATTTCATCGGAGGTTGTCTCGTGGATCTTCACGTCCAGAAGCGCAGCCTCCACGTCGATGACGGGATAGCCCAGGAGCACTCCGCTGGTGGCGGCTTCTTCAATCCCTTCCCGGATGGCTGCCAAAAACTCGGGTGGGAGGTCGGGATTTTTGCAGCGATCCACAAACCGATTCCCGGTGCCCCTGGGAAGCGGGGAGAGTTCAATTTTGAGGAATGCATAGTGCTGCAGACCGCCCAGATCCTTCTGGAAGGTCTCCTCGTGCACCACCGACTTCAGGAGGGTCTCCCGGTAGACGACCTGGGGTTTCCCCTGGTTGGTCTCCACCAGGAACTCCCGCCTGAGTCTCTCGGCGATGATCTCCAGGTGAAGCTCCCCCATGCCGGAAATGACGGTCTGCCCCGTCTCCTCATCGATCCGGAACCTGAAGGTGGGGTCCTCCTCCGCGAGTTTCGCCAAAGCGTCCATGAGTCGTTCCTGGTCCTGAATCCGCCTGGACTCCACCGCCATGGTGATGACCGGTGTGTTGAAGGGAATCGGTTCGAGCAGGATGGGCTGATCCTCACTGCAGAGGGTGTCTCCCGTGGTGGAGATCTTGAGACCCATGACCGCGACGATATCCCCCGCCGAGGCTTCGTCGATTCTCTCCCGCTTGTTGGAGTGCATGCGGAGCAGGCGGGCCAGCTTTTCCTTGACCTGCTTTCCGGGGTTGAAAACGGTGTCTCCGGCCTTGACCGAACCGGAATAGATCCGGATATAGGTCATCTTCCTTCCCTGGTCCATCATGACCTTGAAGGCCAGGGCTGAAAAAGGGCCTTTCGCCCTGGGGGGCCGGGGCTCCTCCTTTCCGGTAGAGGGCTCGTGGCCGACAATGGGCGGAATTTCCAGAGGGGAAGGCAAAAAATCCACAACGGAGTCCAGCAGGAGTTGGATTCCCTTGTTGCGCAGGGCCGCGCCGCAGAGGATGGGGACCCCCTTCAGTTCGACGGTGGCGGAGCGGATGGCCTGTTTGATCTCAGCGATCTCCATGGGCTGCTCGGAGAGGAACTTTTCCATGATGGTGTCATCGTTCTCCGCCAGGGCCTCGATCAAGGCCTCCCGGTGGAGGGTGGCCGAATCCATAAGCTCCGGGGGGATGGGCACCTCCTGGAACTCCGCCCCGAGGGCGTCTCCCCCCCACACGATTCCCTTCATCCGCAGCAGATCGATGACGCCCAAAAAGGTATCCTCGGCGCCCCAGGGAAGCTGCAGGATCAGAGGGTTTGCCCCCAGCCGGTTCCGAATCATTTCCACAACCCGAAAAAAATCGGCGCCGATACGGTCCATCTTGTTGATGAACGCGATCTTGGGGACCCGGTAACGGTCGGCTTGATGCCACACGGTTTCCGACTGGGGCTCCACCCCTCCCACGGCACAAAAAACGCCGATAGCCCCATCCAGGACCCTCAGGGATCTCTCCACCTCGATGGTGAAATCCACGTGCCCCGGGGTGTCGATGACATTGATGGTGTGCCCTTCCCATGGGAAAGAGGTCACTGCAGAGGTGATGGTGATACCCCGCTCCCTTTCCTCCACCATCCAGTCCATGGTTGCCTCTCCGTCGTGGACCTCTCCCATCTTGTGCACCCGGCCCGTGTAGAAGAGCATCCGCTCGGTGACGGTGGTCTTCCCGGCATCGATGTGGGCGATGATGCCTATGTTGCGTGTGCGGCCAAGCTTTTGAACCGGAGACATCGGAGACCTTCCTCGACCCTGAAATAAACAAAAGGAACGGAGAGAAACCGTTCCTCGGCTGCTCTGAGCGGGCGGCCTGGGTCATGCCGTGGAAAAAACGAAATTGGGCCGGCAAGCCCCGCTTTGCCCCTCCCCCTGTTGGCAGGATGTAAAACTTAGAATATTTTCCAAAACTTGTCAAGTTCCCAGGCGGGAGACGGAATTCCATGAACGCGCGCCGGACCTCGGGGGTGGCGGTGAGGGGAAAATTCCAAGGCCCGGGGTCACCTGGAACAAAAGAAGCGCTACTGATGATCTTTCCACATGCCGTATTTCTCTCTCAGGACCCTGTGGAGGATCTTGCCGTTGCCGGTCCTCGGCATCTCTTCATCCCGGATGAATACCACCTTCTTCGGGACCTTGAACCCTGCGATCTTGCCCTTGCAGTGGGCGGAAATCTCTTCCGGCGCGGCGGTCTGCCCTTCGTGGAGCACGACAACGGCCATGAGCGTCTCTCCCCATTTTTCATGAGGCACGCCGATGACGGCCACGTCCTTCACCTTCTCGTGACTGCCCACACAGTTCTCGACCTCGGAGGGGAAGATGTTTTCGCCGCCGGAGATGATCATGTTCGCCTTCCGGTCCACGAGGAAAAGGTAGCCGTCCCCGTCTTTGTAGCCCATGTCACCGGCGCTGAAGTAACCGTCCTCCCTGAAGGCCGCCGAGGTCCTTTCCGGATCGTTCCAATACGCCGTGAAGAGCATAGGGCTTCTTGAATAGACCTCGCCGACCTGGTTGGGCTCGGTGATGAGGTTTCCGTTTTCGTCGCACAGTCTGATCAAATCCGTGCCGATGACCTCGCGCCCGCAGGAGCCGAGCTTGGTGAGTTGTTCCTCGGGCTTTAGAATGGTGACGCACCCTGCCTCGGTTGAACCGTAAGCCTCATCCAGCTTCGAGTTGGGAAACATCCTGAGAATGCCGAGTTTCGTATCCCTTCGTGCGGGGGCGGAGGAGATCAGGAGTTTCCGGACAGAGCCGAGGTCGTATTTCCGTTTAACCTCGTCAGGAAGGGCAAGCATCATAATGTAATGGGTCGGCACCAGGGAAGTGAAGGTGACCTTGTGATCGGAGAATGTCTTGAGCAGGTCCTCCGGGTCGAAGCTTGCCATGTTGTAGCACATGACCGTCGCCCCGATCCAGGTATTCACAAAGGAGTAATTCAGGGAATTGATGTGGCAGCAGGGCATGACGAGGAGGTTGACATCGTCGTGGCTGAAGCCGTGGTCATGGATCATGATGAAGTACTGACTGAACATAGACCTGTGACTTTTCATAACGCCCTTGGGTGTACCCGTTGTCCCGCTCGTGTACATGATGATCCAGATGTCCTCGGCATCCACTTCGGTTGCAGGCTCCTCAGGGCCTGCAGCGGCCATCGCATCTTCGTAGGACAGGAAGCCGTCATCGGGGGGACAGTCGAAGCCGAAGGAGACATAAGTTTCAACGCTGGGAAGATTCTTCTTCATCCCTTTGACCATGTCTATCCAAGGGAAGGCTTTCCCGGCCTTCCGGTCCAGCCCCCCCTGGACGACAAAGACCCTGCACCCGCTGTGGTTGATGTTGTATTCCATCTCCGGGGCCGAAAGCCTGAACATGATGGGAACGATGATAAAACCTCCCTTTGCCGCGGCGGCATAGAGGTCCATCCACTCCGCGCAGTTGTATGCGAGTACGGCAAAGCGGTCACCCTTTTTCATGCCCATATCGGCAAGGGCATTGGCAAGCCTGCACGCGCGCTCGTTCCATTCTTTAAAGGTGAATGCCCTGTAAAGGTCCTTTGATCCGATCTTGTCGGGCCACTTGGCGGCGTTGATTTTCAACACTTCCTTGGCTGTCAGCCACTGAACGTTTTGCATGTCTTTTCTCCTTGATCCAATAGGACGGTCTCGTAAAAGACGCCACGCCGGCGAAAGCCGGGATCCTATAGGGGGTTCGTACCAGGCGGGTTCATGTTTCAGATCCGCTCCCTCCTTTCTTCTTCCACGGTTTCAGGACGGAGATGAATACCGCAAAGAGGATGGTCGCCGCCTGGAACGTGCCGAAGACCATCAGCATCGTGTGGTTGTGGAGGTAGACCGGGTTCGCAAAGGCCTTCAATCCCTCCGCCTTGGCGATGGGGACCGTTTCGTTGAGCCACGGCCCCAGGGGATAGGTGCCGAATACGACTCCGTAGACGCAGATGATCCATTTCACGGTAATCCACCGGTGCTTGAACCATCCCCAGTGAGTCTTGAGGGAATAGAGAATGCCGGTGATCAGCAAGCCGATGGCGCCGGGGATGATGATGAAGTCATCGACATACTTGAGGGTGCACAGGATGCCGTAAAGCTCCTGACCCTCCTCGGGATTCACAAAGAACTGCTTGGTGGACAGGGTTACGGCACCCCCCACCCACAGAGAGGCAAACAAGAGATGAAATGCCTTGAGCCACCGCTGCCCTTTCGGGCCGAATTTCTTCATTTCTCCTCCTTTCAGTCGATCAACACAATACTTTGATCGGTCAGATGATGCAGCACTGCGGCAGAGACGCTTCCAAGGATCATGCGCTTGATTCGGGAAAACCCTCTTTTCCCCATGACCAGGGTCCCGTATTGACCTCTTTGAACCTCTTCCAGCAGGGTTTCCGCAACGCTTCCTTTCTGTGCAAGCAGATTCAGCGCATAGCGGTCATCCCATTCGAGTATCTTTCTGAGCTCCTCCCACCGTCCGCGGGCCTGGGCGGCCGCACCCTGCAGCACATGGACAAAACTGAAGTGAAAGTCCGGGTTCCGGAGCAGCGAATGGGATAGAAGCCTCATCACCAGAAGGCTGGCGATGGAGAGGTCCACGGGCACCATCACATAAGCCCAGCGTGCGTTCGGGCTGAAAAGGCCCACGACCTTGCCCCGTTGTTTGTACAGGAAGCGCTCCCGCCAGGGTTCCCGAGGGTTGCGGCCCAGCAGGATGGCCCCGTAGCCGCCTCTGTCCACCTCGCTGCAGAGGACATCGTCCAGCGGTTCAGCGGCCCGGCGGGTGAGGTGCCTCAGTTCACCTCCGGTGTACCCGCGCTCGCTCCACATCCGGGAGCTCCAGTCCAAGAGTTCCTTGATGATCGCTTCGGGCAACAGCCCGGAGTCGGGTGCGCTCAGAAAAAGGATATCCGTGGAGATGCCGTGCCTGGCGGGCACCATGTGAGGCATGACCGAACGTACCACCTCACCGTCCTTTGGGCCGGCCACAACCCAGAGGCCCCTGAACATGCCCCTTGTGAGGAGCCTCTGTTCCAGATCGGTCCTCTCCTGAACCCACTCCGGCCAGCGTGCGCAGCTGAAGCCGCGGTCCAGGATCACCCTCTTGAGACACCGGTTGCAGTTGACGCAGATCGTGACCTTTTCCCCGGCCTGCGCCTTGCGAACCCAGTCCGAGTCTGCCCGGAGCGCCCTGCCCAGGCCGATCAGGGGAGCGAAACCGCCACGGAGCATCTTCTCGGCAAAGCGAGGCGTGAGGATCCGGCCGGAAAGAACCGTCGGGACCTTCACGCTCTGAGTCAGGGCGAAGGTGTCTTCCGTCAGGTATCCGGGCCGCGACATCTCCTTTCGGACCTCGGGCAGGAACATGGAGTTGTACGTGCCCATGCCGGGAGAAAGGTAAGTGAGCCCCTCTGCGTCCAGGAGCTTTGCAAAGGCTGTCGCCTCCGCCGGATCAATGCCGTCCGGGACCCTTTCCCGGAGGAGAAGTCTGAACCCCACCGGGAATCCCCGGGGGAGCCGACGCTTCACCTCTCTGAGCGCCCGGAGCGGAAAATCGCAACGCCTTTCGAAATCATCGGCCCGATCCGCGGAGAATTTGGGCCTGTGGGTGTACCGTGACAGGAACTGGCCGAGCAGATACCCTGTGGCGCCGTGAAGCTCCACCATGTCAAACCCGGCCTCGCAGGCCCTGGCCGCGGCTTCTCCGAAACTCCCGAGGATGCGCTCGCGGTCCCCCTCGGTCATGGAGTGGTTCCAGGTGGAAAGCCGGAGGAGGAGGCTCTGGGTAAGCCCGAAACGCCTTTCCAGGGGAAAGAAATTCATGAATTCCTTGAGGGAGGACACATTGAAGGCGAGATGCGTGCTGTCCAGGGCCGAGGGGAGCAGGGGGCGCTCGGTCCTGGCAAACCGGCCCGCATGATTGAGCTGGAGGCATGCCAGGGCCCCGCGCTTCCGGATGGCCCGGGCCAGCCTGGCCAGTCCCGGGATGAAGTCATCCTGATCGGCCCGCAGGTTGTATCTGGAGGTCACGCCATCGTGAGCCACGGCGGCATTCGCCACCACCACCATGGCCGCACCGGTTGCAGCCAGGGAGCAGTAGTGCTCCATCAGCAGTTCGCTGACCCCGCCGTCCGGCAGCGCATAGCCGGTGAACACGGGCAAGGCTATGATCCGGTTCTTCAAGGTGTGAGGACCAAGCTGAAAAGGCTCAAAAAGCATCTCTCTTGATTCCCGAGTCCCTTTGGCTGGAAAGCCCTGAAGATATGACTATAGCGCATGCTACAGAAGGTGTAAACCGGCCCGTCCGTTTCTGCCCTAAGCCCGCTCGCTGGGCCGCAGACCCTGTTTTTCGCCGACTGCCCGTCATCCGGAGAAGAGGGAGATTCCATTGACACGCCGGGGTTTTGAGCTATAATTAATTGAAAGATTTGGTTCTTTTCGGGGGTGGTGAGGATCGGGGAGATGGCGCACGAAAGAGGGAAGGACGACCGGTTGCTCCTCGGGGTGACCGGGGGCATCGCCT
>JAFGPH010000407.1 GCA_016926135.1 Deltaproteobacteria bacterium | reverse complement strand
TCAAAAACGCACCATATATAGCCTGGAAATCCTTTGTCTGTCAAGCGAAAATCCGCCTGTAACACCTTGAAAGGACGAAGTCCCCGTGCCAGTCACTTCTAAGTGAACTTCATCGATGAAAGGGTGTACGAAAACCCCCTTGGCCATCTTCCCCTTGATGGCGCCTATCCCTTGCCGGTACTCATTATGCCGGATGAACCATATATCCAGCCCCCGGTCCAAGCCAGAAAACCGATCACACATGCCGCAAGGACAAGGGAGAGGACGAGCGCACCTGCGGAAACCGGGGAGAAGGAGGGGGAGATGATCTCCTCTGTTTTACGAAGGGCGAGGAGGGCGCCCGTAATCTGAAAAAGGGCGAGGAGTAGGATGAGAGGGGGCTTCCTGGGGACCTCCTCAGGCCGGACAACGACAGGCGTCCGTTCAACCTGCCTGCGTGTCTCTTGATCGGTCCACTCCGGGTGGGCTTTTTTCAGCTGACTGTAAATGGCGGCCTTTTTTTCCTCCCGGATTTTTTCCTGTGCGCGCATATCAGCAAGCGAGGGCGATTCCAGGGCCATGGATCTCTGCCGTGTCAGGGCATAAAGCCCTGCGTAGGCGCCGGCCGTGACACCCAGGGTGAGCGCCAGGACAACCGCCTTTGCCGGGAAGCTCCTGACAGGGTGCCACGGTTGCATGAGCCTGAAGAATCGACCGATCCCGAAATAGGCTGCCAGGGCTGAAGCGAACAGGAAGGGAATCCAGTGCCAGTCCATGGCAGGGGGGGGCTCTTTCATCCACGCGACCGGGTCCCCAACCTCGTAATAAAACCCCAGGGAGGCATAGGTCAGGCCGCCCAAGAGACTCACCATGGCGAAAAGGGTCAGGAAGAGGGCCCACGAATGCCTGGATTGAAAGGCACGTGCGGAGCGAAGGGCCAAGAGCCCGCTGAGGAGATTGATCAGGATCCCGCCGAAGGCGACCAGAAAACCCGGAAAGGGAGTGAGGGTTTCCTGGAAGTGATAATAGGCATTTCCTCCGCCGAAAAGGGTCAATCGAATGCCGTTCAGCCTTCCTCCAAAAATGACTGCCGTAAGACCGTGACCGATCAGTTCATGGAGAAACGTGGCCAGGCGGGTGGAAAGGATCAGGAGGGCCAGAAGAAAAAGGTCCACTAGGATGAGGCGATGCCAGGAATGGCGGCTGTGCCCGTCGGGTTCGGAAAAAATGTGAGCCATGCCATGCCGTAAAAACCTCATCCATCTTCCAGTTCGGAGAGCAGATCCCGGGAAGAGACCACCCGGAGAAGAGGATGGAGTGCGCCGCGTCGGTAGAGGTTGAGGGTCTCTGCATGAATCCCTTCCGAAATCGCGGCAGTGCAGTCTTCCAGGATAACCGTCCTGAAGTCGCAGCAGATGGAATCAAGCGCCGTGGTGAGAACGCAGTAATTCGTGGCAATGCCCGCCACGGCACAAAGGGTCACGCCTCTCTCTTTCAGCCATCCGTCCAGAGGGGTCCTGAAAAAGGCCGAAAAGCGGGGCTTCGGAAGCCAAAGGTCGGCCTCCCCGCAGCCGAGCTCATCGATCACCCGGGCCCCTTCGGTCCCTTCCAGGGAGTGGGGCTTCATCCTGCCGGAAAAGATGAAATCGCCCCTCCCGAAGGCGTCGGTGGAAAAGACCACCGGCCAGCCATGGGTCCTGAAGGCCTTCTTGAGACGGTTGATCGGCTCTATGATCCGCCTGGCCAGCGGGGTGATGGGCAGATTCCTGCTTTCGTCGAAGTTGTCCTTCACCATGTCGATGATCAGAAGGGCGGGATGGCCATTGATCGGTTCAAGCTTCATTTCTCATCTCCTTTACTCGCCGGGAGATCATTTGGGCGGCCCTTTCCATCTGGCCCATGGTGTTGCTCCTGCCCGTCGTCAGCCTCAAGGCACCCATGCCGACTTCAAGGGAAACGCCCATGGCAGAGAGCACATGGGAGAGGACGACTGACCGGTCATGGCAGGCGGCCCCGGTCGAGGCGCAGAGCCCTGGAATCCCTTCCAGTATCCGACCCCCCTCGAGACCGGGGACGGACATGTTGAGGGTGTTAGGGAGCCTTTCCTCGGGATGCCCGTTCAGAACCAGGTCTTCCAGGGTGCTGAAGAGCATGGACTGGAGTCGATCCCGCATGGCCTTCATGAGAGAGAAGTCTCGATCGAGCCTTTTCCTTGCCTCACGGCAGGCAGCACCGAGCCCCGCGGCCAGGATGGTGTTCTCCGTGCCCGCGCGGCGTCCTCCCTCCTGGTTGGCACCGTGGACGAGGGGGGTGAGGGTACGCCCCCCACTGACAAAGAGGGCTCCTACCCCCTTGGGGCCGTAAAGCTTGTGGCCGGCCACACTCAGGAAATCCACTCCCAGGTTTCGAACATCCACGGGAATCTTGCCCACGGCCTGGGCCGCATCCGTGTGGAGGGGGACACCGTGTTCCCGGGCGATCAGGGAGATCTCCCGGATCGGCTGGAGGGTTCCGGTCTCGTTGTTGGCGAGCATGATGGAAATCAGACGGGTATGGGGGCGTAAGGCCTTTCGGATATCCCCGGGATCGACCCGGCCGAATCGGTCCACCCCAAGGAAAGTCACCTCCACCCCCAGCTCCATGAGGAAAAGGGCAGGGTTCAGTATGGCAGGGTGTTCGATGGAGGAGGTGATGAGGTGACATTCGGCGGGATTCCTGAGATCCACCGCACCCTTGAGAACCATGTTGTTGGCCTCGCTACCGCCGGAGGTGAAAACGACCTCAGCGCGCTCGCAGCCGAGAAGCCGCGCCACCTCCCCACGGGCCGACTCCAGCGCCTCCCTGGCGCGCACGCCCAGGATGTAAGGGCTGGAAGGGTTTCCGAAGTCCTCCATGACCCGGACCATGGCCTCCACCGCTCCAGGGTCCAGGGGCGTTGTGGCGTTGTGATCCAGGTAGATGAAATCCTCAAGGGCAGGCATCCGTTCAACTCCTCCATCTGTCTCAGAACTCGTCGCGGCCTGTACGACCACGCCCCGGCGGCACCCCTGAGTGCCGGGTCGTCTCTCAGGACCGCAACTTGTCTCTTAGAACATATTTTGTGAATTGACAATAATTCATGTATGATAGTACTATCCTGCCACTACACAAGACGGTCAGCAGAGAAGGATCAGGAGATTCATCCTTTCAATATTACGGGGAAAGGAGATGGCCGATGCCAGCCGACAGGAGTAAGAACCTGATACTCTGGTTCAGTGAGATCGGTATAGAGGATATCCCTATGGTGGGAGGAAAGTGTGCCTCCCTGGGGGAGATGTACCGCAAACTACATGACAAGGGGATCAACATCCCCAACGGCTTCGCCATCACGGCCTACGCCTACCGCTACTTCCTGAAGTATGCCGGGATCGAGGAAGAGATCAAGAAGGTGCTCAAGGATCTGGATACCCGGGACCTGGACAACCTGATGAGAAAAGGAAGGGAGGTCCGGGACATCATCCGGCATGCGGAATTCCCCCCCGACCTGGTGCAGGCGATTTACGTCGCGTATGAAAAGCTGTCGGAGGAATTCGGCCAGAAGGGGCTCGACAACCTGGACGTGGCCATCCGCTCATCGGCCACGGCAGAGGATTTGCCGGATGCCTCTTTTGCGGGGCAGCAGGATACGTACCTGAACATCCGGGGGAAGAGGAGCGTCCTGGATGCCTGCCGGCGTTGCTTTTCCTCTCTCTTCACCAACCGGGCGATCTCCTACCGGCACGACAAGGGTTTTGACCAGTTTGATGTTTCCCTCTCCATTGCCGTCCAGAAGATGGTCAGGAGCGATTCGGCTTACTCGGGCGTGATTTTTTCCATCGACACGGAGACCGGATTCAAGGATGCCGTGTTCATCACGGGGGCTTACGGCCTCGGTGAAAACGTGGTCCAGGGGACGGTAAATCCCGATGAATATTACGTGTTCAAACCGACCCTAAAGATGGGCAAGCGCGCCATCATCAGCAAGAAGCTGGGGGACCGGGACATCAAGATGGTCTACTCCATCGAGG
Organism: Deltaproteobacteria bacterium; assembly: GCA_016926135.1. The sequence continues at coordinate 1,487 of JAFGPH010000407.1, read as the reverse complement.
ACGACGCCACGGTGAAGAACGTGCCCGTAACCCTCACGGAAAGGCATCGATACGTACTGGAGGAGGACGAGGTCCTGAAGCTGGCTGAATGGGCCTGCATCATCGAGGACCATTACAGCAAGGAGGCCGGGTACTTAAAGCCCATGGATATCGAATGGGCCAAGGACGGGGACGGGGTCCATGTGGGCACGGGGCAGCTCTTCATCGTGCAGGCACGACCCGAAACCATCCACTCCCAGAAGAACACCAACGCCTATGAGAACTACCAGGTCCTGGAGAAGGGAGATCTCATCGTCACCGGGACGGCGGTGGGAACCAAGGTGGGTCAGGGAAAGGCGAAGGTGATTGAAACCTCGACAGACATCAGCAAGTTCGCGGAGGGGGAGGTGCTGGTGACCAGTATGACCGATCCCGACTGGGAACCCATCATGAAGATCGCTTCCGCCATCGTGACCAACAAGGGGGGGCGTACCTGCCATGCCGCCATCGTATCCAGGGAGCTGGGCATCCCCGCCGTGATCGGCACGGGGAACGCGGACGAACTCATCCAGACCGGGCAGGAGATCACCGTCTCCTGCTGCGAAGGGGAGACGGGAAACGTCTACAATGGTCTCGTGAAATACCGCGTGGATACCCTGAACCTGGATGAGATCCCGAAGACGAGAACCATGATCATGATGAATGTGGGCATCCCCGAGAAGGCATTCACCCAGGCGCGGATTCCCAATGAGGGTGTGGGCCTTGCAAGGGAGGAATTCATCATCAATTCCCACATCGGGATTCACCCCCTCGCCCTGATTCACTACGAAGATCTCAAGAAGAAGGCCAAGAACGACCAGAGGGTGGCAGGGGTGCTTTACAAGATCGAGGAGATCACTGTGGCCTATGAGGACAAGACGCAGTTTTTTGTGGACAAGCTTGCCGAAGGGGTCGGAAGGATCGGCGCCGGTTTCTACCCCAATGACGTGATCGTGCGCCTCTCCGACTTCAAGACCAACGAGTACGAGAATCTTCTGGGCGGGTTCCTCTATGAGCCGCAGGAGAGCAATCCCATGATCGGCTGGCGGGGGGCTTCGCGTTACTATGACGAGGGGTTCATGCCGGCCTTTGAGCTGGAATGTCGCGCCCTCCGCAAGGCCCGCCTTGATATGGGGCTCACGAATATCAAGGTCATGGTCCCCTTCTGCAGGACACCGCAGGAGGGGAAAAGGGTAGTCGCGCTGATGAAGGACTTCGGTCTGGTACAGGGGGAGGACGGCCTGGAGATCTACGTGATGTGCGAGATCCCCAGCAATGTGATCCTGGCCGATCAGTTTGCGGAGATCTTTGACGGTTTCTCCATCGGGTCGAACGATCTCACCCAGCTCACCCTCGGTCTGGACCGCGACTCGGCCCTCGTCTCCCACCTCTACGATGAAAGAAGCGACGGGGTGAAGAGGCTGGTAGCCCAGGTGATCAAGGTGGCCAAGGAAAAGGGCCGCAAGATC
>JAFGPH010000406.1 GCA_016926135.1 Deltaproteobacteria bacterium | reverse complement strand
GGCCTCAGATAGGGGATCGTGCTCTCCCCGTAAAACCGCTTTTCCTGACACAGCAGTTCCTCTGCCCGGATCCTGGCCAGCGCATTTCCCTCCTCCGGCGTCTTGAAGAACTCTCCGTAGATGTACACCTCGCCCCGTCCTTCGCTCTTGACCTCTGCACTGCCCGACACATCCAGGGAAGGGGCCCGGTAGTTGTAGTCCTTCAGTTTCAGAGTTTTGGGCAGCATCCTCTGCCGGCACACAAAGCTCTTGATCACTTCCTCGCGATGAAGCTCATCCACCCCGGAGGGGGGAGAGTAGTACATGGTTTTCCCCTGGGGCATCTGCTGATGGACCGTCCTCGTGTCGGTGATAATGACCTTTTCCCCATTATCCTCCTGCTCAAAGTAGTAGTACATTCCCTCCCGTTCCATCCACCGGGAGACGAACTCCAGGTGACTTTCCCGGTACTGGCAGATGTACTCCCACTTGGGGTAATCGCCCTGGAGCCTCAGATCAAAGTCCAGGGTCGTCAGACCCCCATCCTTCAGCACCTCCTGAAGGATATCCGGGATTTTCTTGTCCAGGAACACCTGGTTGTGGTGGGTCAGTGACAGCCACCAGAGCTTGGGCACCAGCACCGCCCGGTAAAACACGTACTCGTCCACCTGGTGCAGTTGCTCAAACTCCGCCAGAATTCCCTGAAAAGGAATGTCCCCCTCTTTCCGGAGGATGGTAAAGGTGGCCGGGTTTTTCAGCACCTGGTCAATGTCGATCTCCGCCTCCGTGGAGACCAGGTCAACCTCGAATTCGTAACACAGGGAGAACCCCTCGGTTCCCTTGAACCTCACGACACCGAACGTGTCGGAATCCAGAGGTGCCGCAGAGGATACGAATGAAAAATCCTTTTCTGTTACATATGACATCAGGTTCCCTCCTTGTTTACCACTGCGGTTTTATGTGACTCCATCGAAAGCCACCGCGACAATAAGCCTGAGTTAATAGAGAGAATACTGTCTGCAGTAACAGGCTTTGATTTCGTCGGAACCCGGTCCCATCGGGGGACAGGACGACCGTGTGCAACGTCAACTCAATGGTAATTCATCCGCTGAGCCCCCGGCTAGGCCGGGGAGAGTTGAAAAAGCTTTGCTGTAGTATGTAAGAACAAAACTTCTTTGCGTACAAAAGGAGCAAGAGGTGAAACATGGCCTATCCCACACAGTCTGGGGATGTAAGCACCATGTCGTGTGGGTGCCGAAGAAGCGGCGAAGGATCGTGCATGGCAAGCTGCGCCAGGAACTGCGGACGATTCTGCGGCGTCTTTGCGAATACAAGGGGGTGGAGGCAGTGGAGGGGACGTTATGTATAGACCATATCCACGTGTGTCTGTCCATTCTTCCGGGGTGTCCGTGAAAAACATAATCCGTTTCGGCATACGATGGGCTTCACTCCTGCCATGCGTGTCCCGGCACGAAGCCTATGAAAACACTCTCTGAATGTCAATTGAAATGCCAATAAAGTATGTAAATATAAGCTTATCTATCCCACAATCCCTTCGCGCGGTGAAATCGAATGCCGGGCCATTTCTTCTGCCTTTGCAGATCTTTTCATAAACAACCTCACATATCCTGCGCATGAAAAGGTGTACAAAGTTTTTCATTTCACAAGATTGCATGGAATCTGGTATCATAACTCATCAATGATTCCGGTCGGTTCCCTCCGGCCCATGCAGGGTGTGCAGGGAAGCCATTCAATCTGCACTTTGCCCGGATCCGCGATCTGCCGGAATGAACCCAGTGAGGAAACCGGAAATGCGGGCCCTGCCGCGTTTCGGGAGGAGTGCCATGAACACCATGATGAGCAAAATCCACATGGTCAGCGGACCTCTCGAGGGCCGTTCCTTTGAGATAGAAAAGGACAGCCTTTCCATCGGGAGGACGGCCGATAACGACGTCCAGATCCAGCACCCATCCGTTTCGAGACATCATGCCAGGATCACGAGACAGGGAGATCGGTTCTTCATCGAGGACCTGAAGAGTCAGAACGGCACGAAGGTCAACGGCCTGCTGGTGACCCCCGGAGAGCCATTGGAGATCAGGGACGGCAGCCTGATCTCCATTGCCGACATCCTGTTCAGCCTCGAAGAGCCTTACGCCGATGAAGGGATGGTCACAAGGTACTCCATCAGCCTGACCGACGGCGTGAAGGAAGGGACCGCCATTTACAAGGACAGGCGCATCACCAATCGACGGAATCTGGAAACCATCTACGAAGTCTCCACCACCCTGATGCGGTCGCTGGACATCAACGAGATCTGCGGCAGAACCCTGGATGCCCTCTTCCGGTGCCTTCCTCGGATCGACAGTGGGGCCATTCTGCTGGTCGCCGGACAGGAGGCAGGGGGGTTCAAAGAGCTCCTGGCCAGGACGAGAGATCCGAAGAAGGCCCATGAAAAGGGATATAGCCGAACCATCGTGAATCGGGTCATCGGCGAAGGGAGGGCCGTGATGATGTCGGACACCGCTCTGGAGGCGGAATGCGATCTGTCCGAAAGCATCAAGCTCATGCGCATGAAGTCGATCATGTGCGTTCCCCTGGCGGCCCAGGACCGCATTCTGGGGGCCGTCTATGTCCACTCCCTGGGCGTCTCCCGTGCGTTTCGCAAGGACGACCTGTTCTTTCTCACATCGCTGTGCATTCCCGCGGCCCTGGCCATGCAGAATGCCCTGCTCTATGACGGCCGAAAGGAGGCTGAGGATCGGCTCAGGAAGGCCCATGAAGACCTGGAAGGGCGGGTTCAGGAGCGTACACAGGAGCTCTTTCAAGCCAACCAGCTGCTGATGGGGGAGGTCCAGGAACGCAGGCGGGCTGAAGAGGAACTGAAGAAAACCAACCGCTTCCTGGAGAGCATCCTGGACAGTTCTTCCTCCATTTCGATCATATCCACAGACATTGATCAGAATGTCCTGTTCTGGAACAAAGGAGCAGAGAATCTGTTCGGATTCACGGCGGAGGAAATGATCGGCCGGCGCAAGGTGGATATCCTGTATCCGGATGAGGAGACGAGGAAGGAGGTCGATCGCATCCGGGAGATCGTCATCAAGGAAAGGAAGGAGGCGAAGGCCGAGATCCGGGAGACCACCAGGGACGGCCGCGAGCTCTGGTTCCGACTGAATCTTACTCCCCGGTTCGACGAAAAAGGCCGAGTCGTAGGGATTCTGGGCATCGGCGAAGACGCCACCCAGCGAAAGATGCTGGAAAGGGATTTCGTCCAAGCCCAGAAGATGGAGGCGGTGGGCACCCTGGCAGGAGGGATTGCACACGACTTCAACAACCTTCTCATGGGCATCAAAGGCCGGACCACATTGATGCTCATGGAGACGGATCCGGCCCATCCCCACTTTGAATCGCTGAACGTGATCGAGGAATGTACGAGGCGCGCTGCCGATCTAACCAGCCAGCTGCTGGGCTTTGCCAGGGGAAGCAAATTTCAACTCAGGGCAGCGGACCTCAACGAGATCACCAGGCGCAGTCTGGATCTGTTCGCCCGCACCAAGAAGGAAGTCACGACTCGCGCAGATTACCAGGACGGAATCTGGCCTGTGGAAGTGGACGCAAACCAGATAGAACAGGTGCTTCTGAATCTCTATGTGAATGCCTGGCAGGCCATGCCGAACGGCGGCATTCTTACCGTGAGGACGGAAAACGTCACCATCTATGAAAACCTTGTTCGATCCCTGGGCGCCCGGGCCGGGAGGTATGTGCGGGTCTCCGTGACCGATACGGGGGTGGGGATGGATGAGGAGACCCGAGACCGGGTTTTCGAGCCCTTCTTCACCACCAAGGAACTGGGGAAAGGAACGGGACTGGGCCTGGCTTCCGCTTACGGCATCGTCAAAGGTCACGGCGGCGTGATCGAAGTGACCAGCAGAAAGGGAGAAGGAACATCCTTTGTCATCTACCTGCCGGCGTCGGACAAGGAAATCGTCGGGGTGGAGGAGTGTCCCGGTGAACTCGTCGGAGGGGCGGAGACGGTTCTTGTGGTGGACGACGAGGCGGTCGTTCTGGACACGGCCAAGACCATGATCGAGAAGCTGGGATACAAGGTTTTGACCGCAAATGGTGGAAGGAGGGCACTGGAAATCTATCGACAGCACCGTACTCGAATCGATCTGGTGGTCCTGGATCTGATCATGCCCGGCTTGAACGGGGAAGAGACCTTTGTTCTCCTGAAGAACATGGACCCCGGCGTGAGGGTGCTTCTCTCCAGCGGTTACAGCGTTGATGGCCGGGCCACCGATTTGCTGGAGCGGGGGTGTGGCGGCTTCATCCAGAAGCCCTTCAGCATGAAAGAGCTTTCCGACAAATTGAGGGAGGTGCTGGCCCCGTGATGTGCGTGAACCTGCCGGAGCAGATTCTTCTTGCCGATCCATCCGTCCGCCAGGGCGGTGTCAAGGTAAAGATCGCGGTGTAAGCGAAAGAGGTCGAGCACCGGTGGCTGGTTTCGCTATGACGTGAGAAAAAACGCCCATAGTCGACTTTGCTCATGAGTAAAATCGTGTCGTGGATAAGCATTTCTTAACGGCAACACGGATGTGAACGTTTCAGAGATCTCCCCATGGATGTTTCCTTTATTTCATTCTCAGTGCGTGAAAGCCATTACCCGCCTCCGGACCGGCCTGAGGTGGCCTTTGCAGGCCGGTCCAACGTGGGTAAATCCAGCCTGATCAACGTGCTCCTGAACAGGAAGAAGATGGCGCGGACAAGCTCCACCCCGGGCAGGACCCAGGCGATCCACTTCTACTCGGTGGGCCGGGGACTGTACTTTGTGGATCTGCCGGGGTACGGTTTTGCACGTGTGCCTCTGGAGGTAAAGGCGTCCTGGAAAGGGATGGTGGATACCTATCTCCGAAAGCGTCCCAATCTGAAGGCGGTGGTGGTGATCCTGGACATCCGGAGGGAGCCGACCCGCGGGGACATGGACCTGCTGAACTGGCTTCGCGCCTACGGAAGGGAGGCCATCCCGGTGCTCACGAAAACGGACAAGCTCTCCAGGTCTCAGGTCCGATTACGCGCGGCAGAAATCGCCCGCCGGGTGGAGCCGATCTGCTCGGCCGGACCGGTCGTCTTCTCCGCAAAAACCAGGGAAGGGCGGGAAGAGATCTGGGAGAGGATCCGGCGGGCTACGGGGATCGAAATGTGTCCAGGCCGTAAGCCTTGATCTTCTTGTGAAGGTTGCTCCTCTCGATCCCTATGGCATCGGCCGTCTGGGAGATGTTGCCGTTATACTCCCTCAGCTTTCTGATAAGGAAGGCCTTCTCGAAGTGGCTCTTGGCGTCTTTGTAGGACGAGGCCGAGATCATGGACGTGAACTCCTCCTCGATGCGGGGCTGCTGATTGAAGGGGGGAGGGATGTCCTTCCCCTGGATGACCTTCCCCGGTGTCATGATGACCAGCCTTTCCACCAGGTTCTTGATCTCTCGCACATTCCCCGGCCAGTGGTACCTCTTGAGGATTTCCAGGGCCTCCTCGCTGAACCCCTTGGGATCGATGTTCATGTTGAGGCAGAATTCCTTGACGAATTCATGGACCAGCCCCGGGATGTCCTCCACACGTTCCCGGAGAGGGGGAACCCGGATGGGAATGACGTTCAAGCGGAAGTAGAGGTCGTCCCGAAAGGTCCCCTTCTCGATCTCCGTCTCCAGGTCCTTGTTGGTGGCGGCAATGACGCGCACGTCCACATGGATGGTTCTGGAGCCCCCGACCCTCTCGAACTTCTGTTCCTGCAGGATCCGGAGCGTCTTGGACTGGGCCTTCAGGCTCATGTCCCCGATCTCGTCCAGGAAGAGGGTGCCTTCATGGGCAAGATCGAATTTACCCTTCTTCATGGAGGTGGCCCCCGTGAACGCGCCCTTCTCGTGCCCGAAGAGCTCGCTCTCGATCAACTCTTCGGGAATTGCGGCGCAATTCACTTCCACAAAGGGCTTCTGACTCCTCTTGCTGAGACGGTGAATGGTGTGGGCTACCAGCTCCTTGCCGGTGCCGTTTTCCCCTGAGATCAGGACCCAGGCATTGGTCGGGGCCACGATCCTGATCTGCTCCTTGAGCTGACGGATGGGCTCGCTTTCGCCGGTGATCCGGTAGCGGTCCCTTTCCTTTTCCTTGAGGAGGCTGATTTCTTCCTCAAGTCTGTAGTAGTCCAAGGCGTTGTTCACCGAGAGGAGGACCTTTTCCAGGGAAAGGGGCTTCTCGATGAAATCGTAGGCCCCCAGTTTGGTCGCTTTCACGGCCGTCTCAACGTTCCCATGGCCGGACATCATCACGACCTGGAGCTGGGGATGGGTCTCCTTGATCTTCACCAGGGTCTCAATCCCGTCCAGATCCGGCATCCAGATGTCCAGGAGGACCAGGTCGGGAAGGACCTCGTCGATTTTCTGAATGGCCGCCAGACCGCTGGCCGCGCGGATCACCTCAAAGCCTTCGTCCGTCAGGATCCCTTCCAGGGACTGGAGGATGCTCTCTTCGTCGTCTACGACCAGGATCGTCCTTGCCATGACTCCCTCTCTCTGGGGGTCTGAAGAGCCAAAACGGATTTCAAATGTTGAAAAGGGTTCCCCTTCGCCTTCATCCTGTTCTTGCCCGCGGCCTCTCCGCCATCAACTCTATCGCTATCTCGGCGGTTCTGTCCGAGGCGGAACCCTTCCCGAGCATGTTTCGAAGGCCTCTGAGCCTGTCTACCACATTTTCCCTCCTCTGACTACTTCCAAGAAACCTCAGGGCTTCCTCGGCAAGTCTCCCGGGCGTCACCTGCTCCTGGATCAACTCTGGCACGATCTCTTCCCCGGCAATGACATTGACGAGGCCGATATGGGGCACCCTGACCAATCTCCTGGCGAACCAGAAGGTGATGGGGGACACGCGGTAGGCAATGACCATGGGGACCAGCATGATCGCCGTCTCGAGGGTTGCCGTGCCGGAGGCGACCAGGGCCGCATCGCAGGCTGCAAGGACCCTGTAAATGTCCCTCTGGACGTGGATGGGCACAGGGGAGGGGCGGATGATGGGCTCGATCAGGTCGGGGGAGATGGTCGATGCCAGGGGAAGAAGGCATGAGAGGTCCGGATAATGAGCCCTGAGGATCGCAGCGGCCCGCACCATGTCGGGGAGGAGATGGGTCACCTCCTCCTTCCTGCTTCCGGGAAGGAGCCCCAGCACCGGAGAGCGCTCCGAGAGACCCAGACCGCGGAGGACCTCCTCCCTGCAGAGATCGGGGGGAACGATATCGAGAAGGGGATGTCCCACGTAATCGACGGCCATGCCCCTTTGCCGGTAGAAGTTTTTTTCAAAAGGGAGGATCACCGCCATCCGATCGACCCGCCGGACGAGCTTCTTTACCCTCCCGGGTCTCCAGGCCCACACCTGAGGACTGATGTAGTAAAGAACGGGGACATGGAATCGCTTTGCGGCGCGGGCAAGGGGGAGGTTGAAATCCGGATAGTCGATCAGGATGAGGAGGTCCGGACGACCGGACTTCAGGATGGACTTCAATTCCAGAAAGGCCCGCGTGATCAAACGGAGCCTGGAAAGGACTTCCGTGAGCCCGACCACGGCCATCTCGGAGGAGGGGAAAAGGATCCTGACCCCTGCATCCTCCATCTTCTCCCCTCCGATCCCCCAGAACTCGGTTGCGGGCTCCCGTCTTCGGATGGCCCTGACGAGCAGGGAGCCGTGGAGGTCTGCGGAGGCTTCACCCGCAACGAGCAGGATGAGCCTGGACCTTCCAGGGTCACCGGGCCGGGTGGAAATGCCCACACCCCCTCTCGATCTGGTCCATAATGGCAAGGGCGAATTTGAGTGCCCGTCTTCCATCCTGGCCTGAAACTATAGGTTGAGATTTGTTGATCACGGCATTCACAAAGGAGGCGATCTGATCCGCCAGGGGGTCGCTGCCGGGAAATTCGATCTTGTCGGAGGTAAGGACAGGCAACTGGTTCAGGTCCCTCACCTGCCCGTCCAACCGGGTCACCGTGAGTTCCCGCTTGAGGCAGTTCACGTGGAGATAGGCGTCGGGCTG
>JAFGPH010000405.1 GCA_016926135.1 Deltaproteobacteria bacterium | reverse complement strand
GACTCCATCCGGGACCCCGGCCAGCACCACGGGGTGTTCCACCTGCCCATCAGCCGCACCACCCTGCACAAGGTGTACCGCGACGGCCAACACCCCTCCCACCTGCTGCTGCCCGTGATCCCTTCGTAGAGTGCGGAAGAGCCCCTGAACAGCAGGTTGCTGAAAAACGCCCAGATACAAGGCGCCCGAAATCCAGAGGAATGAGGCGTACATAACAGTACGCCGCAATGACGAGGGATGAGGGCAACGCCGTAGATGGGCGTTTTTCAGCGACCTGCAGGGTCAGTGCATGAAGCCGACCAACCAGAGGGGGATGCCCGGAAAGGCCAGCAGGAGCCCCATGGTAAGGGCGTCACATCCCAGATAGGGTGCGGCGCCCAGATAGATGTCCGCCATGGAGACGTTCTTTTTGGTGACCCCCTTCATGACGAACAGACAGAGGCCGAAGGGAGGGGTAGTCATGGCCATTTCGATATTGAGGAGGGTGATCACGGCAAACCAGACATCGCTGAAACCGAGGGACATGATGAAGGGCACAAAAATGGGCAGGGTGATCATCAGGATCGCCACCGGATCCATAAAGCAGCCCATCATCAGGATGATGACCTGCATGATGATCACCAGAATGATGCGATGAAAAGGAAGGCCCGTGGCATATTCGGTCAGGCCCTGCGTGGCCCCGCTGAAGGAAAGGATCTGGCTGAAGGCGTTCGCCGAGGCGATGATGACCAGAACCATCCCCGTCACCGTGAGGGTGCCGACAAGGGATTTTTTGATGACGTCCCATTTCAGCCGGTTGTACGCCGCAATCAGGGCTACCATCCCGATGGTGCCGCTTGCCGCCGATTCGGAAGGCGTTGCCATGCCCAGAAGGATCAGGCCGATCACGAGAAATATGATGACCCCGGTGGGAAGCACGTATTTGACGAATCCCACCAGCTTCTCCCGCCAGGGTACTTTTGCTATATCATAGGAGGGCGCGAGGGAGGGTCGGAGCATGCACGCAATCACGATATAAGAGGTGTAAAAAAAGGCCATCAGGAGACCGGGGACGATAATGGCGATCAGGGTCTTCCCCACGGATATCTGGCCTATGGAGCATAGAATGATGGCCATGGCGCTGGGCGGAACCATCATGGCCAGGCCCCCGCTGCCCAGAATGGGGCCCAGGATCATGTGCTTATGGTATCCCCGTTTCTCCATCTCGGGGACCAGAACCGTCCCCAGGATGGCCACGCTGGCCATGCTGGAGCCGGTCAGAACGGACAGGATCGTCCCCGCAGCCACCGTGAGCAGACCCAACCGCCCGGGGATCCGGCCCATCCATTTGTTCAATACGTCGATCACATTCAGGGCAATGCCCGAGTGAACCATCAACTCGCCCATCAGGACGAACAGCGGAATAGGAAGCAGGACAAATGAGGTCAGCGTGGTGTAGACACTGAGAATCACCTGTTCCAGCCCTACAATCCCGCCGAACAACAGGTAGGCCCCCAGGATGACGATCGTAAACAGGCTGATCACGATCGGCATCCCCGTCGCCATCAGGAGCACCATGCCCCCCAGGATGAGCAAAAGCAACCACTGCCATTCCATCGAGACTCACTCCCCCATTCCGTCACAAGGTTCCTTTTTCCTGTTCGCCCGGATCCGAGTCCCGGTCCTGCCCCGACCGCTCCCACGTCCCTTCCCTGAATCGGGTAGCGGCGGTTTCACGCCCCGCGATTTCGGATCCCGCTATTTCTCCGCTTCCGGCTCCCTCCCGGCCTTGAGGAATCCATAGGCCCTTCTGACAAACTGGATCAGGAACAGCAGACTGCCGAAGGGGATCACGATGGCCAGCGGAAACTTCGGAATCTCCAGATAGGTGGTGGTGAGGGTGCCGCTCTGGTAGAGGTGCAGGGTCACCTTGGTTCCAAACCACACCAGGACCAGGCATACGATCGCACCGAGGATGGAACTCGCGACGTTGCAGACCAATCGTATCTTCGGGTTCAGAAACTCGACCACCACGTCCATTTTCACATGGGCATCCCTGCTCAAAACCCAAGCGGCCAGGAGAAAGGCTATGTGAAGCAGGATGTATTCGGCGATTTCGATCATCCACCCCATCGGTCGGTTCAGGAAATACCTCGACAGGATCATGATGCCCACGCCGGAGCAGGCAAGCACGAGCAGGATGCCGGAGACAAAGGCCAGACCGCCCAGGAATTTGTCGTACATCATGCCGATTTTCATGAGAACTCCCGTCAGAATGCCGGGGCAGGCGCGACGCTGTTCGCAAAAAGACTTTTCGAGGCATTGGCCCTGACGGTTCATGTCAAGGCCAATGCCGGAGAATCGGCGAAGCACCATAAACAGGGGTTACTTGGCCTTTGCTTTCGCCTTTTCGAGAAGCGCCTTAAAATCTTTGACCGGCTGGCCGAACCTCTTTTCTTCGTGCGCCCAGGAAGGGGTGTAAATTTTGTCGTAGTACCATTTCGCCACCTCAGGCGAGAATTTATAAAACTCCGCGCCCGCCTTCCTCATCTTCTTACGAGCTTCCTCCGCTTTCTCCACTTCCCACTTGATTTGTTCCTTCTCGAATTCGATCATCCTCCCCATGATCAGGCCCTGCACATCCTTGGGAAGACTGTTCCATTTCTTCAGGTTCCCGATGAGAAGCCCCGTGGCCTGGAAGTACGGATGGTCGATGACATATTTCGTCTTCTCGTGTATGCCCCAGGCGACCCAGGCGGCCAGGGGAACGGAGACGATTCCATCCACCAGGTTCCTTTCCATGGAGGTGTAATACTCGCTCAATTTGAGGGTGACCACCCCGGCGCCCATGGCTTCCACGGCAGGGCGGCCCGACCCGGCGGCCCCGATTCGGAGACCCTTGAAATCCTCCGGCTTCATGGGTTTCTTGTTCAGGTAGGTGTAGAAATAGGTGTCCCCCCCCTTGCTGGGGTTACACCTGCCTACGTACTTGATTCCGTATTTCGCATGGTGCGCATTCAGCCAGTCATAAACCCCGTTCTTTCGCTCCACACTGGGCTCGAACGGGGAAAACCGCGTGATGGCCGCAGCCGGCACGATTTCCTGATAGAAGGTGCACAGGGCTGTTGCGAAATCCACGATGCCCTTGTTTACCGCGTCTCCCAGATCACGCTCCGGCAGGGTTTCGGGACCGCCGCGATACTTGATCTGCACCTTGCCCTTGCCGCGCTCGTTGATCACATCAAAAAAACCTTTTTGCAGGGACACCGTCTCGGGATGCGTCTTGGGAACGAAGGATGCCCAGTTGAGGACGATTTCTTTCGCAGAAGTTGTGCCGGCGGGCAATGCGGCGAAAGTCAGCAAAAAAACCATGCAGGTTACCGGGACCAACCATTTCGACCGTTTCATATCCACCTCCTTCATGGAAATCCTGGTTCATAAGATCTGAAACACCCTGGCCTTGCGCTCTCGATCCGGAATCACCTCCTTCCCATTCAGAAATCCGAACCTCCCGCCGAACCCCGGGGCGGGGTTCAGTCGAGAATGCCTCTCACCGCATGGATGATGTTGTCTTTGTCGGGTAGATAGATTTTCTCATAAGGCTTTCGCGGAAGCGGTGTAAAAGGGGCTCCAACCCGGACAACCGGTGATCTCAAGGAGCTGAACGCATGCTCCGCGATCAGCGCGGCGATTTCACCTCCCACGCCGCCGGACTTGGGGGCTTCGTGCGCGATCACCGCACGCTTCGTCTTGGCCACCGAATCCAGAATGGCTTCCCGGTCCAATGGGAGGATGGTCCGAGGGTCGATCACCTCGCAGCGGATGCCTTCCGAAGCCAGTTCCTCGGCTGCTTCAAGGGCGTGGTACACCATGATCCCGAGCGCCACGATGGTTACGTCCGTCCCCTCCCTCTTGACGTCGGCCCGGCCCAGGGGGACCGTGTATTCCCCCTCCGGCACCTCTCCTTCCCTGTCGTAGCTGTACTTGCTTTCGAAGTAAATGACCGGATCATCGTCCCGAATGGCTGTCTTCAGCAACCCCTTCGCATCATAAGGCGTCGAAGGCATGACGAGTTTCAGGCCCGGAATGTTCTGAAAGCAGGCCTCGAGGCACTGCCCGTGGTGCGGCCCGATTCCCCGTGCGCCGTAAGGGGCCCTGACGGTGATCGGAACCCCGACCGCACCCCCGGAGAGGAACCGCTGTTTCGCCGCCCAATTACAGATACCATCCATGCAGATAAAAATAAAGTCCACGTGCATGATTTCCGCCACCGGCCGAAGGCCCCCGAGTGAGGCGCCGATGGCCGAGCCGACAATGGCCGTTTCGGCGATGGGCATGTCGATGACCCTTTGCTCGCCGAACCGCTGCTGCAAGCCCCGGGTCACTCCGCCCACGCCGCCCGGACCGATATCCTCGCCCAGGAGGAAGACGCTGCGGTCCCTTTCCATCTCCTCGGCCAGGGCCTCGTTGATCGCCGTTCGGTAGTTGATGCGTCTCATGATTTCACCTCCAGACCCTCTGCGTATACATCCCGGAACACCTCCTCGGGAGGCGCATAGGGGCTCTGCTCGGCAAACGCAAACGCCTCGTCCACTTCCTTCTGGAATTGTCCCCGGAGGGCGCTCATCGCTTCCGCGCTCATCAGCCCGCTCTCCATCAGAGCCTCCGAAAGCCGCTTCACCGGGTCCCTCCGCTTCCACTCCTCGATCACATGCTGAGGCAAGACCTTCTCGGGTTCTGCCTCGCTGGGCATCTCGGACATCGGCCGGATCCTGCAGGTCTTGCACTCAACGAGGGTCGGACCTTGCCCGTCTCTGGCCCTTTGAATCGCTTCCCGGGCCGTTTCGTAGACGGCCAGCACGTCGTTTCCGTCCACGATCTTCCCCGGAATTCCAAAAGCGACGGCCCTGTCCGCAATGTTCTCGACGGGCATGAACTTCCGGATGGGCGTGAATTCCGCGATCTGGTTGTTCTCCACAACATAGACCACGGGCAGCTTCCTGATTGCGGCAAAATTCAACCCGCTATAGAACTCCTCCCTGCAGGATGCGCCGTCTCCGAAAAAACAGACGGCGATCTGCTTCGTCTTCCTGTAGGTGGCCGCAAGCGCCAGCCCGGCCGCCACCGTGATGGTTCCGGCCAGCACACCGGTCCCGCCGATGATTCCCAATTCCATGCAGGTCATGAGGGCGGAGATCTCCCGGCCGTTGCTCAGCCCTCCCGACCTGCCGTACATCTCCGCCGCGATGGTCTTCAACGGCAACCCCTTGGTGATGTCCGCAGCCCATGCCGACCGGATGGAGGGCAAAATGTAATCATCCCGGTTCAAACCATAGCAGAAACCCACCGGGATGGCCTCCTGGCCGATGCAGGATGTAGGCTTGATGTCGGTTCTTGCGATTTCCACGGCCAGTTCGGTCTTCTTCTCTTCGAAAACCCTGGCCAGAAACAAGCTCTTGAAGAGTCCGATTTTCGTCGCGTCGTCCATCTTTCCCTGCCTCTTTTTCAGGTTAGTCCCACGTTGTCTCCAGCTGACGGGTGTGCCCAGGCACGACTTGGTTGTCAGGACCCCTTCAGAAGTTTACCGACCTCCCGCATGACCGGCGCGATCCGTTGGATCCAGCCCGGGTGCCCGGCCGTCTGCAGCCTCAGGTTGCCGAACCCCAGGAAAAGGTCCCCGGTCAGCAGTTCCATCAGGATGTCCGTAGGACCCATGAACCGAAAATCTTCATCCCTGAAGTGCAGCAAGCCGGCCCCGCCGCGAATCTTCCCCTCCCGGATGATGAAGTGGCTTCGAAACGGGCTGTCCGAGGACTCCACGTTGCCGTGGAACT
>JAFGPH010000058.1 GCA_016926135.1 Deltaproteobacteria bacterium | reverse complement strand
AATCGTCGTGTTCCTGGCGACCCTCTTCGGATTCATGTTGCTCGTGATTCCGGGTATCGTCATCTCCCTGGCCGTGGCCTTCTTCTGCCTTTACATGCTCCCCCTCATGACGGACAGGAGGATGGGCCTGATTGAAGCGTTGAAGGAAAGCTACGCCCTTTCCCTGAGGGGAAACCTGGGGGATCAGATCGTAGCGGTGATCCTCTTCCTGGGCATCTCCGCGGTCGGGGGTTCCGTCTTTGTGGGCTTCCTTTTTACCCAGCCACTGGCCACGCTCTTTCTGGTCTCCGTCTATGAAGAGAAAACCCGAACCCCGCACACCCCTGCCAGCAGGGAATGAGAGGAAGGAGGCATTTCCAATGGACGATGAGATGAAACAGAAGTTGTCCGGGTTTCTTGATCTTCTCGGGCTTGACGAGGAGCCCATGGGCATTTTTTACACGGATGAGGAGCCCGCCGAGGGGTTCACCCCCAAGCAGGCCGAACTGCCCACCCGGGAGAGAGAGATGAACAACGAGATCAACTGGCAGGCCATATTCGGCCAGTTCTCCTGTGTCATAGGTCATATATGGCGAGCCAGAAAGAAAAAAAAGGCGGCCTACTTTGATGCCCAGCATTTCGGGTGCCCGGGAGGGGCTTTTTTCCTGGGATTCATGAAGCCGCAGACCGAGACCATCATCCATTACGTCTCCACGGGGATTCCCGGCCGCATGGCGGGGGAACTCTACTGCGATTCACCCGATCGCCTGAGGGAGATTTTCGGGTACATCGACCCCAGGCCTGCCCCCGCAAGGTTTTGCGTAGTCAAGGCATTGAGCCTCTTCGGCCCCCAGGAGAGGCCTGAGCTGGTCGCCTTCTTCGCGAGACCGGAAACCCTCTCCGGCCTCCACCAGTTGGCCGCCTTCGTGACCCACGATCCTGAGGTCGTGGCATCCCCGTGGGGAGCGGGGTGCACCAACCTCATAACCTGGCCCTTAAAGTATCTTTCAAAGGGACGAAGTCGAGCCGTCCTGGGCGGATGGGACCCCTCCGCACGCAAGTTCTTCAAGACCGATGAGCTCACCTTCACGGTGCCCTGGGACATGTTTGACCGCATGCTTCGTCGTTTCGGGGAGTCCTTCCTGACGACCAAGACCTGGGAGACGGTCCGGAAGAAGATCGAGAGAAGCAGAAGAACATGGGGAGAGCGGGATTGAAGCGGCACGGTTTATTCTCTATAATGGCGCAGAAGTTCCCGCCCTAATGGAAGCCTTTGAAAGGAGAGGAGCATGGACCGGAAGAGGGATACAGAATCACCCGAAATCATGGAAGACATGTCCAACGAACTGGAAGAGACCATGAGAATGGACAGGCCCCTGCGCCGTCAGAAGGGGTCCCAGGGCCTCGACCCACAGAAAAAGTCCCTGATTTTTGCAGGAGGGGGCGCCCTGATCCTGATCATCCTCCTCGTGGTCTTCTTCGGCGGCGGAGACAAGGGTTCCTCCAAGGAAATGAGCACGATCAAGTCCAGGCTGGACGTGCTGGAGAAACGACTGTCCCGCATCGAAGGGGTGGAGCAGAAGGTCTCCTCTCTCGAAACGCAGGTCAAGGGGTTCCAGGGGACCCTATCCAGGCTGGAGGGTTCGACGAAGGCAGTCCGGGACCAGGCAGAAAGGCTCGTCCAGCGAGTGGAAGAGCAGATGAAAAAAATGGCGTCCGCCCCTGCGCCCGCCAAGCCCCAGGCTCAACCTCCCACACCCCAGAAAAAGACCCCTGCTCAGGCCGACAAACGCCTCCACGAAGTGCAACCGAAGGAGACCCTTTTCGGCATCGCCAAGAAATACAATCTCAAGGTGGACGAACTCAGACAGCTGAACAATCTCTCCAAGCAGGACATGATTCAGCCCGGTCAGAGGCTCATCGTGACCAGGTGAGAATGAGGCAGCGGCTCAAGGGGGGGTGACCCGCATGCACGTCACGATCCGGGGGACACGAATTCACATCCGGCAGACCCTTCCCGTCGGAGGGGAAAGGGAACCCTCCCTCGTCTTCGTGCACGGAGCAGGAGGGGACGCCACGATTTGGGATGACCAGGCTGCCTTCTTCCGGGGAAAGCACCGCGTCTTCTGCATGGAATTGCCCGGCCACGGGGACTCTTCAGGGGATGGAGAGGACAGCATTTCTGCTTATGTGGACTGGGTGCGCGGCGCCATCGAGGTCGGTCTCCCCTCCGAACGCATCGTGCTGGCGGGCCATTCCATGGGAGGGGCCATCGCCCTTCATTTTGCCCTGAACCCGCCACCTGCACTCCAGGGCATCGTGCTCCTGGGAAGCGGCGCCCGGCTCGGCGTGATGCCGGCTATCTTCAAAATGCTCAAGAACGACCCGGAGGCCTTTTACGGCACCATCGACATGTCTGCCTTCGCGCCCTCCGCGTCGGCCGAAATCAGGCAGAAGGTGAACCGGTCCATCCGGGCATGCCCTCCTGGAGTGACCCTGAAGGACTTCAGGGGCTGTAACGGGTTCGACATCAGGGACCGCCTGAGAGAGATCGCTTTGCCTTCCCTCATCGTGTGTGGTCAGGAGGACCGGCTCACCCCTGTGAAGTATTCCGGTTATCTGCACGAACACATCCCGGGCTCCCGCCTCGTGCTCATCCCCCATGCCGGCCACATGGTCATGGCAGAGAAGGCGGAGGCCGTCAACGAGGCGCTGGAAGAATTTGTCGCCGGGCTGCCGGGAAAACCGTCAGGTTTTTAGTGTGGATAAAGATGAGTTGCGGCCCTGGGAGACCACCCGCCGACGGCCCCTTGAGGGTGGACGGTTTCATTCACGGCTGCAGAATACGTCATGGTATTTATAACTCAGGACACTGCAGGCGAATGACTCCCAAGTGGTCCCTCCGTATCCTCCTTCGCTATGCCCTGTTCCAACTGCCGGGCCTTTTCCTGTTGCTCCTTCTCATGGTCCTGCTGAGGAGGTGGATGCTTCTTCCCGGCTGGGTCGCGGCCGCCGTCATCGCCCTCTGGATCGCCAAGGACGTGATCCTCTATCCGTTCGTCTGGAGGGCCTATGATTCCCTGGCCGGGAAAGGCCCTCCCATGGCAGGTCTCCGGGGCTTTGCCGTGGATCGGCTTCATCCATCCGGCTACATCAAGGTGCGGGGCGAGCTCTGGCGTGCGGAGATCGCCGGGGATTCCCCGCCGGTGGAAAGGGGAGAACCGGTCAGAATTGTGGGAGACCGGGGTCTCACCCTGCTGGTCCAGCCTGACGAACCGGATTCGGGATACGAGGAGGCGCCTCGCGGCTCTTCCTGAAGAGATGCGCGCCCCAGAAGGCGCCCACACCCGGAAACCCGAGCGTGACAAAGGCCCATCCCCAGATTGCATAGGGCCCGGCTCCCGCAGTCGAGGGGTTTGTCCAATCCAGCACGGCCCCAAACACCACCGGAGAGACGGCGCCGGCCCCGAATCCCAGCATGGACCTGAGCCCGAAGACCCGCCCGAGATAGGAGGGCGAAACGACCTCCGTCAGTGCTACGGAGAGAACCGGGGAGTCTCCGATGGAAGAGAAGGCATACACGAGGCCGATGAGCAGCACAACGACCAGGGGCCACCCGATGGACCATCCAAAAACGAACGAGCACAATGCGCTCGCCCCTGCCGCCCCCATGATCACGCGTCCGCGGCCCAGCCGGTCAGACAGGCCGCCCATCCAGAAGGAAGCGAAAATGCCTGCCATGTGAAAGGCTGCGGCCGCGTAGGATCCGAGCCCGGCGGCCCCCGTTCCGGCCACGCCCTTCAGGACGAAATAACTGCTCAGAAAGGCCGGGGTCCACGCCCACATTCCCAGCAGTTCCCAGCAGTGACACGTATACGCGCCGATCAGGAGCAGGGCGGGCCTGTTGGAGAGCACTTCACCTCGCAGGGTCGGCCTTTGCGTGCGACCGTCCGCCGGGAGTTCCGTTCTTCCGAGAACGATCCAGGAAAGCACACAGCCGATCACCGAGGCCAGGGAGGCTGCCAGGAAAGAGAGACGGTAGCCCCCTATGGGGATCGTGAAGCCGCTCAGGGCGAGGGAGAGCACGTATCCTAGGGAAGAACTCGCAATGAAGGCACCCGTTGCCCTGCCCCTCCTCTCGACAGGGTATCTGAGGGCAAGAATCATGAGACCGGTTGTGTAATTACCTCCGAGGGACAGGGCCACCACGGTGTAAAGGGCCAGGGCGGAAATGTGATCGCGGGCAAAGAGGGCAAAGGCAAGGGAGAAAAGCGCGGTGCCGAT
The DNA here is from genome assembly GCA_016926135.1 of Deltaproteobacteria bacterium. Next base: position 8,480 of record JAFGPH010000058.1, on the reverse strand, counting down.
CATGGACCACAGGTACAGGACCTTGGCCCCCCACCTGTCCGCGAGGATCGAGATCACCAGCAGGGAGACCCCGTAGCCCAGTTGAAAGCCGCTGGAGACGGTTCCTGCCCTGGCCGCCGTCATCCCCCATTCCTGTTGCAGAACGGGAATGGCTGCGGCATAGGTCATGGTGATGGCCTGGGTCAGCGACCTGGAGAGGCAGAATCCCGAGAGCCACCAGTCGAAAGAGACCGTCCTTTTCACGGCAAAAACGCTCCTTCCCCTGCGTCCCCAACATGGCGAAGAGGGGCGAAACGGAAACCTATCCGCCGGCCTTTACACCCGGCCCACGCAGCCATTGCCTTTCGTTCGCCCCTCCATGGAGGGATGACCTCGTTGACACCAGGTGTGGTTTCCCCTTATAATACCTTTGTGAAAAAAAGGGAATTCCCGCTGCCGCCACCCGCGCGGCACCACTCCTTGAAAAACCGGAATTCCTGCCAACAGACCACATATCATGAAACCTGGCGCCTGACCCTCAACCCTTCACGTCGGACGATCCTGCAGAGATCCGTGCTCATGGAGTCCCGTCCAAACCGATGTCAGGTGCGAGGCCCAAGCAAGGTCACCCGCTGGAGAGCAGATGGAGAAGCGCATGGATGAAGACAGCCGGAAAGGCAGCATACTCATCGTCGACGATTCACGGCCGAGCATCGATTCGATAAAGGTCCTGCTCGAAGAGCAAAACCGGCGATTGCAGCAGGAGATCGTCAAACGCAAGGCTGCCCAGGAGGCGCTCAGGGCGAGCGAAGAAAGCTACAGCACCCTGGTGGAGAGCTCATCTGACGCGATCCTGATCCTTGATCCGCAGAGGAGAGTCCTCTCCTGCAACGAGGCCTTCCTGCAGCTCTTTGGCTATGCAAGGAGCGAGGTAGGTGGTCAGTCCATCAGGATCATTCACGGATCGGACATGAGCTACCGTGATTTCGGGGACAAGATCTATCCGGTCATCAGGGCCTCTGGCACCTGCAGGACGGAATGGGAATTCGTGAACAGGGACGGCACCCCCTTCCCCGTGGAGACGGTTACATCGGCGATGAAATCCTCCGACGGGTCCGTCCAGGGTTACGTGGCCATCATCCGGGATATCACCGAGCGAAGGCGGGCGGAACAGGCGCACCTTGAAAGCGAAGCCCAGAAACGCGCCATTCTTGACGCATCCATCGACAGGATCCGGATTGTGGACAAGGACCTGAGGATCATCTGGGCCAACAAGAATACGGCCTCATCGCTCCATAGGGCTCCCGAAGAACTGGTGGGCAAGACCTGCTATAAGGCCCTGAGCGGCCGCGACACCCCCTGTGTGGGGTGCCCCACCCTCAGGGCAAGGGAGACCGGCCGGATCGAAAGGGCTGTTATGTATCAGCCCGGTGCGGGAGGGATCGCAGGCGGGACCTATTGGGATAACTACTCCGTGCCCCTCAAGAATGAGGCGGGAGAGATCACCGGTCTTGTTCAGGTCGCCAGGAATGTTACCGCCCAAAGGCGTATGGAGCAGGCCCTGCGGGAGAGCGAGGCCAGGTATCGCCTGCTCGTCGAGCAGATCCCCGCCGTCACCTATTCCACCGAACTCGACGAGGCCGGCACCACCCTGTACGTGAGTCCCCAAATCGAGGGCATGGTCGGATTCACCCAATCGGAGTGCAGCAGGTACCCCGATATCTGGCGGAGGCAGCTGCACTCCGAAGATCGGGACCGGGTGCTGTCAGAAGTCGCCCGCACCCGTGAGACCGGAGAGCCACTCCGCACCGAATACCGCATGCTCCACCGGGAGGGTCACGTGGTGTGGCTGCGAGACGAGGCGGTCATCGTGAAGGATTCCACCGGCAGACCCCTCCATCTTCAGGGCATCAGGGTTGATATCTCTCGCGCCAAGCAGGCGGAGGAACAGATTCACCTCCTCAGCCAGGAACTCATGAAGGCCCACGAGAGGGAGAGGCGGATGATATCCCTGGAACTCCACGATCGCGTGGCCCAGGACCTTTCCACCGTCAAGCTCGGGATGGACACACTCCTTGATTCCAGGTCGGAAGCCTCCGGGGAGACGAAGAACCAGTTCTCGGACCTCTCCAGAATCCTTCAAGGGACCATCACCGCTGTGCGCGATCTGGCCTACGATCTGCGGCCGCCGAGCCTCGATCAACTGGGCCTGGTGCAGTCCATCTACCAGTACTGCGAAGATTTCTCCCAGAAAACCGGCCTGGTCGTAGACTTCACCTGCGCTGGGATCGATGAACTCCAACTCGATTCCGACACGGAGATCAACCTTTACCGCCTTGTGCAGGAAGGCCTCATCAATGTGAGGAAGCACGCGAAAGCCACCCGCGTCATCATCAGGCTCGTGGCCTCCTTCCCCGACATCATCCTTCGAATCACGGATGACGGAATGGGGTTCGATGTGGAAAAACGGCAGCGGTCCCTTACCGGCGAGAAGCGCATGGGGCTTCGCAGCATGGGGGAACGGGTGCGATGGCTGGGCGGTGCTATGGACATCAAGTCGGCCCCGGGTAAGGGCACGAAAATCGTTATACGCATTCCCCATAAGGAGAGAGAGCTTGGAGCGGAAGAAAACGCTGTTGATCGTGGATGACCATCCCCTTTTCAGGGAAGGACTGAAGGCCATCATAGTCCGGGAAGCCGGATTCGAGGTGATCGGCGAGGCAAAAGACGCCCGCGAGGGACTTCGAATGACCGAGGATCTCAAGCCCGATCTGGTACTGGTGGACATATCCCTGCCCGATCGAAGTGGCATCGAGCTGACAAGGGAGGTACGGCATCTGTTTCCAGAGACGCGCATCCTGATCATCAGCATGCATTCCAAGATCGACTATATTGCCGAGGCCTTCCGGGCCGGAGCCGTGGGGTACATGACCAAGGAGTCGGCCTCTGAAAGGCTCCTGCCTGCCCTCCGGTGTGTTTCGCAAGGGGAGTATTTCCTGGATAGCTCCGTTTCCCATCAGGTGGTCAAGAGACTCGTGGAGTTTCCTGAAAAGGATACCAAAATCACGGATGCCGCTTACAGCGCCCTCACCCCCCGTGAGCAGGAGGTCATGCGGTTGCTGGCCGAAGGGATCTCCTCCAGGGAGGTGGCTGAAAGGCTTTTCATCAGTCCCAAAACCGTTGAAAACCACCGCTCCAGCATCATGAGCAAGCTCGGTATCAGCAGCTCTCATGAACTCATCCGCTACGCCGCAAGGCTGGGCCTGATCGACGTGGACCTCTGGAAGGATTAGAGGGCCGATCGGGACAGATTCCTATCCATCTGGGTTTTTCTCCCAGAAAAATGAGATTCTTCCTCTATGGACAAAGCCGGCAGGGGTGGTGATAGAGTATGTCCACAAATCCTGCTGTTTTGTATGGCTCATAGATGAACCCTTATTCGGTTCCAAGGAAACTGGATGAACGAGGAGACCCACTATGGCATATCCAGACAGGTTAAGCACATCCGAAGGCCAAATCAGCGACCGAGAGGGAACGACGACACCCGCCCGCGTGAGAGACCCCGCCGTCCGGAGAACAAGCTTTGTGGACATGACGGTCCTGGTCAGAAGCATTCAGCGTGCCGAGGGAAACCCCGACTGTTTCCGAAGGCCGCAGGGGGAATGCCCTGAAATGGACTGTTGGTGGCGTCCCTACTGCCTGGAAGGCAAACGCCTTGAACCTTGAAGAGGCCCGAATTGGAAAGAATCTTTCTCCTCTCCAAGCCATCCCAAGAAGATCAGATCAATGAGCTTCTGGTCAGATGTCTTCGCATCCTGTTTCCCGACTGCGAAATCGAGATTCAATCGAGACGCGATTCCACGATGGAAGACGCGACAACCCGGAGGAGAGATGAATAGGATTCTTGTGGTGGACGATGAGGAGTCGATCCGGATCCTTTTTTCCGAAGAACTCTCAGAGGAAGGATACGAGGTGATCACAACCGGGGATGGCTCTCAAGCCATATCGCTCATTGAGGAAACGCGACCCGATCTCATCCTCCTGGACATCCGGTTGGGTCAGTCGAACGGCCTCGATCTTCTCCAGGACATCCGGAACACCTATTACGATCTGCCCGTTGTTCTGTGCACGGCCTACCCTTCTTTCAAATACGACCTGAAGTCGATTGCCGCCGATTACTACGTTGTGAAAAGCCCTAATTTAGCGGACCTGAAGCTCAGAATAAGGATGGCCCTCGCAGGTGGGTTCCAAGCCCCCTCTGCCGCTGTTCGTGGAGAGGCCCCTGAACGGGGATCGGTCGTCCCCACGAATCAGATGGGGTTTTCGTGGCAGGATATGCATTAGATGGCTCTTGACTCACATGATCGCGGGAAAGGAGGCATCCTCATGGCGTCCAACTTCACAATCCGGTTTCAGCGCAAAAACGGCGACCTTCACATCGGTCTGAAGGGCGACTTTGACGGCTCCTCGGCCCATGTCCTGCTGAATGCCATAGGCAGGAACATCGAGGAAACGCAACGAATTCTCGTGGACACGAGCGGGCTGAGGCGTGTGTCTCCCTTTGGCCGGGACGTGCTCCACGCCAATCTCTCCGTCCTGAAACTCCGGTTGGGCAAAATCATCTTCATCGGAAAGCATGAAGCCGCGTTCGCAGCCTGAAGCGCCAAAGCAAAGCCCACCACCTTGCCTGCAAACCGACCAAGCATCGGAGACCAATCCCGTTGTTTTTCCTTGAAGGGCCCAAATCCACCGTCAACTTTCTTCCCTTCCGGGAAAACCAACTGGTTAGGGGATTGCGCGGTTCACCAGCAGGCATCAGGTGCAATCGGCAGTTCCAGAACCTGGCTCCTTCTTCAACACTCTGCTGTGAGCATGAACCACTTGCCAGTGTGCGCCGAACATTCTATAGTCCCCGTTTCATGAAACCTTCAAAAGCGAACTTTCTGGGGCCTGCTGGCTGGCGGGGGCTTTTCACCGGGATGCTGCCGCTATTTGTCCTGGGCCATTTCGGGCACCATCTGCTGACGGCATTGCCGATCCCATTGCTGCCCATGATTCGGTCGGATTTTGGCCTGGACTATACCCGAGCCGGGCTGGTGGTCTCGGCCTTCAACCTGGCTTATGGCATCGGACAGGTGCCGGCGGGTTGGATTACCGACCGAGTCGGTGCGCGCATCATGATCACCATCGGTATCTGCGGCGTGGCGGTGGCCGGGTTTCTGGTGGGGCTGGCGCCCACCTACTGGGCACTTATCACATTCATGGGGCTGATGGGGCTGATGGGGGGCGGCTATCATCCGGCCGCGCCGCCCGTTATAGCGGCGGCGGTGGAACCAAAAAAACTGGGTCGGGGACTGGGGCTCCACATGATAGGCGGCAGTGCCAGCTATTTCCTGGCCCCGATCATCGCCGCAGGTATCGCCGCTTTCTGGGGCTGGCGGGGTGCTTTCATGGGGCTGGCGGCCCCGACCATTCTCTTCGGAATCTTCTTCTACATCGCCCTGGGCCGTATAACCGCAAAAAAAGGGGCTGCCGGCGCCCCGGGGGCCCAGGCTGATGCGCCGGCCGAACCGGGACGGCTGCGCCGCCTCGTTGTATTCATTACGTTGAGCACCCTGACCCAGGCCGTGATGTTTTCCGTGCTCTCCTTTACACCCCTATATATCGTGGACAGGTTCAGCGCGAGTGAAGAGACGGCCGCGGCATTCATCGCCATATACTACGTGACCGGTTTGTGGACCGGTCCCCTCGCGGGTCACTTCTCCGACCGATGGGGCGCCGTGCCCCTGATCCTGGCCGTGTGCTTCGTCGCCGGGCCCATTATCTTCCTCTTTGGCGTGGTGCCGTATAAGGTCGTCCTCGGTGTCTTGATGCTTCTTCTCGGCATGGTCAGCTATGTGCGTATGCCTGTGTCCGAGGTCTACATCGTGGGGCAGACTTCGGCACACAACCGCTCGATGATACTGGGCATATACTACTTCAGCAGCATGGAGGGCGGTGGTGTGCTGGCGCCGCTCATCGGCTACCTCATCGACCGGATGGGCTTTTTCTCGGCCTTCAGCATCTCCGGCGTCTTTATCTTCGTAACCACGATGGTCTGCTCCATATGGCTATGGGGCCGGCGGGACTAGCCAACAATCCCCTTCCCTTTTCCCCCTGGAAGTGCAGGGCTGGCTTCAAAAGCGCCCTTGACCAAACCCCTTCCGTGCGTTACTCTGTTTTCGTTCCTGCTTACACCTTGTCGGTTTCTATAGCGTTTTCGGTCATGTGATCGACGACAGGAACTATTGTCTAACGTAACCTTGATAGGCTGAATTTGCGAAGGGCCACAGATTTGACAGACTCATACCCCGAACCCGGACAGAAAAACGACTTGAGGGTCAAGGCATCGATCGAGGCGCTGAAAGATCACCTTCTCAAGACCGAAGTCGCAGACCGTGTCGTCAAGATTATTCTTTTCGGCAGCCAGGCCAGGGGGTCGGCCACTGAATCCTCAGATGTTGATGTGATGGTCCTTACTGCTGACGGCGCATGCACAGAGAAAGCGCTGATGGATCACGTCCATGACTTCATGGTCGAGTCCGGGACCCCTTTAGAGGTGGTGACTGCCGGCATAGCGGATCTCATCTCTCCCAGGGATTACTTCGTTTATCATGTCCTCCAGCACGGGATCGAGGTGTACTCCATGGAAAAGACACAGCTCAAAAAGGCAATGGCGGAGAGCATTCTCGGGCTCTGTGATGAATATCTCGACTCCGCCCGTGAGGTGTTGCGCAACAACCGGGTGCGCCTTTCCGTGGATGCGGGTTACAACGCGGCGGAACTGGCTGCCAAGGCGCTGATTCTGCTGAAACAGGATGATCTCCCCGGCAGCCATGGAGGCGTTGTGGCCGTGTTCGGCCAGCTCTATGTGAAAGCCGGTGTTGTAGACAGGGAACTGGGTCGTGACCTCAATGTGGGCCTCAAACTCCGAAACGAGGCAAGATACAGGCCGGACGCAACCCTAACGGCCGAGAACGCTACTGCTGTCCTGGATCTTGCTGAGAGACTTGTCGGACTTGCGAGGGATCAGGTGGAACAGGTTCCAGAGTAGTCCCCCCACCTCTTCCTGACTACGAGCATGGTCTTCCTCGCCCACATATCCGCACTCTGTGCGCGAAGCCAAATCTCGATCGCCTCTGAAGCACCCAACGCCAAAGCCACCGAAAGAAGCGTTTGTTTCCGTCTTGACACATAAAATACATGAGGTGTATTCTCATACACATGAGAACGAACATCGAACTTAATGACGAGTTGCTCGCCGAGGCACAAAAGCACTCAAAAGCCAGGACTAAGCGTGCGCTGGTTGAGGAAGCGTTGGCTGCCTTTGTGGCGATGAAAGTAGAGGAGCGGCGGCGGTCCACGTACAAGGAGCGTCTTCAAAGCATTCGCCACAGAACCAAATCGCTTAGACTCCGAAGTGACAGCCGCGATATTCTCCGAAAGGACCGTGACCTCCGGTGAATGCTTATGTTTTGGACACCAGCATTGCCGTCGCGTGGTACCTGGAGGAGGTATTCTCGACTTCTGCCAGGGCGTGGCAGGAGCGACTGCTGAGCGGCAAAGTCGTTCTCATCGTGCCGTCGCTGCATTACTGGGAGTTTGCCAATGTTCTGCGAACCCTGGTTCAGCGGCGCGAATTGCCGCGAGACCTGGCACGGGAGATCTATGAACTTCACATGGATACGCCGCTGGAAAGGGCAGACCCGGAAGAGAAGAGTATTCTGGACATTGCACTCCAGTATGGGGCAACCGCTTACGATGCCGTTTATATCAGCCTTTGTCTGTCCAGGGATATCCCGCTGATCACTGCTGAAAAAACCACCACCACTTGGGTAACCAAACTCCGGGATCGAATCGAAGCGGTGGGGTGACAACATATTAAGGTCCTTATGGGACGCGGCACTGGCGCTTCGCGGCGGAATGAAAAAGGCCCGGTGAGAGAATCCACCAAGCCTCGATTTTTCTCTGGTGCCGGAGGTCGGAATCGAACCGACACGGAACAAAGTTCCACTGGATTTTGAGGATAGCCAATCCCCGATATTTCTACAAGCCCTCTCGGGGGTTTAGGTTAACCACCTTGCCCGGTTGTTCCATTACGGTTCCATTCTCTATCCGGTCCAAATCAGGGATGGCGTTCAGGGCCTTTCTTTTCTTGTCGGAATCTCCAGCCTCAGCATACCACATCGGCATTGAAAAATCCTTCCAGTTTCCAAGCACCCTCAGCGTCTCAATATCGCACCCGTTTTGAAGCATAAGGCTTGCCCACGTTCTCCGGAGGATGTGCCATGCTTTACGCTTGGGAAGGGTAACACCGGCATTGCTGGCCGCGCTTACCATAAGTTTATGAAGATTCGTCTTCCAAGGATCTCCATTCTTCTTACAGAAAACGAAAGGGCCTTTCTTCTTCTGTTCCTCGATGATTTGGACAGCCTTCTTTCCCAACTCGATTTCAACCGTTT
>JAFGPH010000404.1 GCA_016926135.1 Deltaproteobacteria bacterium | reverse complement strand
CTCCGGGGCCAGGCCGCCATCTCGCTTGGCCCGGTCCTGGAGCAGGCCGATGTAGAAGGGTTCGATGATCTCGGCGAAGTGCCCATTGCGGAGCAGACCTTTCGCTCCATCCAGGAGAGGCTTTTCACGCTCTATATGGATGTTGATGTGCCCAAGGGGGTGCGGCGCTCTATCCTGGAGGCATCGGTGCGCGCGCCTCAGGATTGGCATGAGAATGCAGTTCGTGAGGCATACCACAGCAAAGACAAAGCCTGGAAACTGACTGGCGTTTTCTGTATGCAGTTCCTTCCCGGCTTTGAAACGGAGATCGTGGAATCGCTCAAGAGCCCAAACCCGGATATTCAGTATGAGGCGGTGTGCGCGGCGGGCAATTGGGGGGTGGCCGGGGCATGGCCCCACATCGCGAAGCTTCTCGAATCCAAGAAGACCGAAAAACCCCTGCTTCTTGCCGCCATCGAGGCGGTGGGGAGTGTCCGCCCCGAAGAAGCATCCGTTTTCCTTGGTGATTTTTTGGAGTCGGACGACGAAGACATCGTCGATGCGGCTTATGAAGCCTTGGCCATGGCAGGGGTGGAATTTGAAGATGAGGACGAGGATGAGGAAGATGATGATGATGATGAAGACGACGAGATCCTCCATTGAGGGTGAGGTGGATCCTCGGGGTGTCAAATGCAAGGGCACTCTCCAGACCCCTCTCGCAGCGTCCCCCGTTTTTCCAGGGTTGAGTTATACGTAGAGTCATGGTAGTCTACGTATAACGCCAAAGACTTTGGCCGTGCAGCGCCGATGGAACGAATCCCTCTGGAAACGCAGACCCTGTATGCCGAACTCCTGGAGCAGTTGATGGCCCTGGAGGCCCAGCGGTGCCTGGGGCTCCTCCCCGGTTGTTTCACCCGGAAGGAAGTCAAGGGCGAGACCTATTACTACTTCCAGTACTCCGAACCCGGCGGGGGGGCAAGGCAGGCCTACGTGGGCAAAAAGAGTCCCGGCCTGGAACGGCTGGTGCAAAGATTTTCCGAGGAGAGGGATTCTTTTTCGGGTGACGTCCGGCAGGTCCAGAGGCTTTGCGCCCAGTTGCGTGCAGGCGGCGCGCTGATGACCGATGCATCCTCTGCCAGGGTGCTGAAAGCCTTGGCGGAGGCGGGCATATTTCGCTTCCAGGGAGTCCTGGTGGGGACCCTTGCCTTTGTGGCTTTGGGCAACGTCCTGGGAGTGCGCTGGCGGGGGAGTTCCCTCCGAACACAGGATGTGGATATCGCAAATCTTCCTGCCATCACCCTTGCGCTTCCCATGGATCCTGTTGCCGATGTGCCCTCCATCCTGGATGGTCTGGAGATGGGTTTCCTGCCTGTCCCAGCATTGGATCCCAGGCACCCTTCCACTTCCTTCAAGGTGCGAGGAAGGGCACTGAGGGTGGATTTTCTCACAACGGGGACGAGGAGAAATCCGAACGCTCCGGTATATCTCCCCAGGCTCCGGACAGCGGCCCTGCCGGTAAAATACATGGATTATCTCATTGAAGATCCCATCCAGGCTGCTTTGGTGAACTGCGGTGGGGTACTGGCACAGGTGCCATCCCCTGCCAGGTTCGGCGTGCACAAACTGATCCTCTCTCAGGCGAGGGGGGCGGCAAGTCACGCGAAAGTTGAAAAGGACCTTCTCCAGGCATGTCAAATCCTCTCGGTCGTGGCAGAAGAGAGGGCAGGGGACCTTGACCTTGCCTGGAGTGCCCTGGAGGATCGGTCAGCGTCCTGGGTCCGGCTGGCAAAAAAGGGGCTCTCCGCCCTTGAGAAGCGACACGGTGAGCAACACGAAATGATTATCCGGGCGTTGAAACCCTAGCAGGCTGCGGAAAACCGGAGATGTCAGTCACAGCAGAACAAATGAGCAAGGCATTAGAATTGAAGGACGCCATTCTGGAGGCCTATGATCCCGAGGCCGTGATCCTCTTCGGATCTCTCGGCCGGGGCGACGCTGATGAGTTCAGTGATGTGGATCTCCTCGTGGTCATGGAGACCGACGGGGACACGAAGACTTTCAGTGAAGAGATGACCCGATATCTGGACCGCATCGCAAGAGACAAGCATGTCATCTTGCGGACGCCGTCGGAGTTCTGCCGCCAGATAGACATACCGGGAACCCTCGTCTTTTCGGCTGCAAAGGAAGGCCGGGTGCTGTTTGAAAAGGCAGGGTGGCAGCAGGGTCATGAGGTGATCGAACCCTACGAGACGAGAAAACTTGAGGTCATCCGGCAGGGCTATGTCAGAGAGGCAGGGGATTTCCTGGCCCAGGCAGGGGCATCTCTTGAGAGGGGCAGCCTTTTCCGCTGCCGGGACCTTGCAAAATTTGCCGCGGCAAGGGCGTTGAAGGGCCTGTTCGTGCTGCACGACATGCATCCGCCCAGAGAGACGGATCTCGTCTCGCTCCTGGAAGAGGTGCGGGTCCTGGAGCCGGGTTTGGAAGGGCATGCCGCATTTCTGCGGGAGCTGAACGAGTACTGCCCAAACGGAAGGGGCACCGCGGAAATCCGGAGAGCCCGCAAAATGGTTGAAAGGGCGGCCGCGTTCTTTGAAGGGACTACCGGGTGGCACCGATCCCTTCCGCCTTAGATGAGATAGAATTGGAACGATTGCCTGCCATCCCCTGAAAGGAGGAGACATGTGATGAAAGTTCTGTTCATTATCACGACGGATGACGGCGAAGGCATTTACAATGCCATGCGCCTGGCCAATGTGGGTGTGGAAAAGGGCGATGAGGTGAGTGTGTTCATGCTCGGAAAGGGGGTGATGTTTGAGAAAAGCGGCAGCGAGCAGTTCGATGTCATGGGCCAGATGGAGAAATTCGGGGGGGATTTCTATGTCTGAGGGGTGTGCATGAAATCCCACGGTCTGTCGGGATCCAGCAGTTGCCCTATCGGTTGGATGGATGACCTCTATGAACTCGCCATGGATGCGGATAAGGTGATCACCTTCTGAGTTACGGAGGTACATGCAGGTGTTCAGTCTGAGAGGAGGAAGGTGAAATGAAGCTAGGTATCATCTTGGAAACCAAGGAGTTTGAAAAGGCATGGAACGCGTTTCGCTTCGCCGCAACCGCGAAGAAGCAGGGTCATGAGGTGAAGATGTTTCTCATGGGTGAGGCCGTGGAATGTGAGGGGCTGACACATGAGCGGTTCAACGTGGATGAGCAGTTGAAAGACTTCCTCTCTGTCGGGGGTGAAATCCAGGCATGCGGGGCGTGCTTGAAGTCCAGGCAAAAGGGCGGAACAGATGCGTGCCCCATTTCAACCATGATCGACTGTGTGAACATCGTGGAGTGGGCGGACAAAATGGTGACATTCTGAAGCGCCGGGTCGAACACGAGCCGGTCCGGGATCTCCAGGCTGCCTCACTTGCCCAAATGTGGCGGGTACGGCAGGGCCCGCATTGCAGTGCGATAAATGTGCGGTGGAGGAGATCCAAGAAAGTCGATTTGCCTCGGCTTCACCGAGTCCGTTTTTCCGCTGAAATGGGTCGAAGGAGCAGGCAGGCCCAGGCTCCAGGGGAACTTGGCGGTAGATGTGAGCCACTCGGCCCAGACTGTAGATGAGGGCGCGAGCCATTGCACGAAGAGGGCCACCCAAACATCGCCCCGAAAATATGCGCGGCTTCCGGCGACAACTGTGACGAGTACAACCAGGGCAGACAGCATCATCCAAGTCTTTTCATTCCGTGTCAGGCTCAATGGCTCCGGCCTCCGTTCAGGGCCGCCTGCATCTCCGATTCCTGGCCAAAGAGCAGCGCGTGGTAAGGAAGGAATCGAACCATCGTACCTTCCATTTCCAGTCTATCCTCCAGGCTCAGGTTGACGACCCAGGCATCTTTCGGCTTGTAGCGGGCAATGAAACTCCTGAGGGAGCGGCCGATGGAGGCCTCTTTCATTTGCTTATACTTCACCTCTACCGGGAGAAGGTCGCTGCCGCGGTCGATCACAAAATCAACCTCTGCGCGGTCTTTTGTGCGCCAGAAGTGAATGGACCACGGGCTTAAAGAGAATACCTGCCTCAAACAGGAGAACACGAAGTTCTGAAAAGAGAAACTCAGGTCGGAAGCCAATGCCGTCCTGCCCCACAAGCCTACAGCGTAGTTTCTGAGTCCCGGATCATGAAAGTAGTAAATGGGCGACTTGGTGATTTCTTTCCTCTGGTTCCGGAAAAACGGTGTGATACGCACGAGAATGAAGGTCTTCTCAGCGTACCAAAGATAGTTCTTGAGGGTGTTCAGAGAGATGCCAAGCGTGGAGGAGAGTTCGGAATAGTTCACCAGCTTTCCCATCTGGCCAGCGAGAATCCTGATCAGCGCACTGAATGCCTCAACTTTTTCGACCCTCAGAAGATGGGATACGTCCCTCTCCAGGTAGCTCCGGTATATTTCGTCAATGAGCCGGGTTTTTTCCTTGATCTCCGCTTCCAGAACAATGCGAGGGTATCCACCGAACATCAGGTATTCGCCCAGGAAAGCTCTTGCCTTGATGCCCTCCACGGAGAAAAAATCCTTCAGCCGGTCCTCGTAACGATATTCGGTCTTGAAGTTCACGAACTCTTCAAAGGAAAGGGTACCCACCTCAAAGACCCTCTTACGACCCACAAGGGATTCATGAATGCTCTCCTTCAGCTCCAGGCTGCCTGAGCCGGAGACGATGAACTTGTACCCGAGATTCATGTCATGGATGCCTTTAAGAAAAAGCCCTGCGTTTTCCTTTCGCTGAATCTCATCGATAAAGACGTAGCCGTTCCGCTCGCCTATCTCCAACCTGATTTTGCGTAGCAGGTCACCTTGCGATGCAAAAAAAGGCCGCTCCGAGTCGAAGTCCAGGCTCAGGAACAGGGTCTTATGCCCCTCCCTATCCAGACGATCCTTGACCATGAGCATGAGCGTGGTCTTGCCTGCCTGTCTGGGACCGACAATGAGGCTGATCTCTCGCGCAGAGAGATGCCCCTCGATGTCCTCTATGGACTTTCTCTTAATCATGGTGACATTATAGTACGAGAATTTCATCAGTCAATATTTGAATTGGTCACTTGATTCCTATCGGGACAAATCCGGAATAAAGCCTCCTCACGTGTGGGTCCGGCGAAGGCCGGAGGCCGGGATCGCTTGGATCCAATGGATATCGGCTTTCACCGGTATTATGAAAAGGTGTACTAAGCTATTCTTGCGCAAGCCCTTAGGGTCACTTCCTGCCGAAAAGCAGAGACAGGCTGGCGCGCGGTGCCCGGGAACAGGGAAAAATCGAGCGATTGACATTATCGAAAAGCGATAATATATTTCGATATCATTATTGGGGGACAGAAGATGAGAGATATCGACCTTGCCTTTGTCAGGCTCCACATCCTTCACCACGCCTCGGAAGAAGAGGTTTACGGGGTGGGTCTGGCCGAAGAGCTGGCCCGGCACGGCTACAATCTCAGCTTTGGCACCCTCTATCCCCTGTTGTCCAAGATGGTTCGAATGGGGCTTTTGACTGTTGAGGCCAGGACGGTAAACCAGAAGCAGCGCAAGTATTACCGGATCACCCCTGGGGGCCGCGAAGAACTGGAGAAGGTGAAGGACAAGATAAGGGAGTTGTACGAGGAGGTCATTGCCGGGCATGACACTACATGAAACCGCAACAAAGCACGCCGCCGGGATCATGGGTTTTCTTGCCTTGCAGCGAAGCACGGTCGGGGTGTTGGCCATGGTGGTGCTGGTGGGCATGGGCGAGCGGATGGCCGAGCGCTTTCTGCCCATCTACATCATGGCCCTGGGCGGCGGCGCAATGGCCATCGGCCTGTTGCAGGCCATGGACAACCTGCTCTCGGCGCTCTACTCATTTCCAGGGGGCTACCTGTCCGACCGCATAGGCACCAAGAAATCGCTTCTGGTCTTCAACCTGGTGGCCATGGTCGGTTTTGCCCTGGTGATCCTGATTCCGGCCTGGCAGGCGGTGCTGGCCGGGGCCGTGCTCTTCATCTCCTGGTCGGCCATATCGGCGCCGGCCACCATGAGCCTGATCTACAAGGTGCTTCCCCGGAACAAGCGCACCATGGGGGTGAGCATGCATTCCCTGGTGCGCCGCATCCCCATGGCACTCGGGCCGTTGGTGGGCGGTGTCTTCATTGCCCTGTGGGGCGAGCGCGACGGGGTTCGTCTCGCCTTTGGCGCGGCTCTCGCCATGGCCCTGGCGGCGCTGCTGCTCCAGCAACGGATGATCGCGGACGACAGGCCGGATGCGACCTCCTCAGCGGAGGCCTGCGGCCTGAAGCCGGAAAAGAACCCGCTGAAGCTTCTCAGGATGATGAACCCGGCCATGAAGAGCCT
>JAFGPH010000403.1 GCA_016926135.1 Deltaproteobacteria bacterium | reverse complement strand
GGTTGAACAACGTACGAAAAAAACCCGTCCTGCCCTTCACGATCTCCTTCAGGCCCCTCATACGATACAGGGCCGAGAGTTCGCCCCGGCCGGAGGCTGTGACCGCAGGACACACATCCACGCACTGCCTGCACCCGGTGCAGGCCCCCGTCTCCAGCAGCTGCCCCACGCTGTAATCCTGGTTCCCCATTCCTTTTTCCCGATCCCTTGCGGGAGTAGGCAGTAAGCACTATGGAGTAAGCAGAAGAACTCTGGTTCATTCCTACTGCCTGCTTCCTATCGTAGCGAAGCGGAGATCCCGCCTTGGCGGGACTCCCTCCTGCCTACTCCTTACTCCCTACTTCTTACTCCCCTCCTCCATCAGCTCGTTGATGAACTGGGTGGTGTTGTAGATCTTGAATTTCTGCTTGCGCAGCTTCGCGTTCGAGAGATTGTGGACGCAGGAATTGCATTCCGTGAGCACCACCTCGGCGCCTATCGCCTCCGCCTCCTCCAGCCTGCGGCGGGCCATGGCCAGCGAGTTCTTGGGATAGGCCCCCCTCACGCCCCCCCCTGCGCCGCAGCAGAGTGCATCGACCCTGTTGTGGGGCATCTCCACGAAGTTCGGCGCGATCTTCCGGATCATCTCCCGGGGTTCTTCATAGATCCCGCAGTGCCTGCCAAGGTCGCACGGGTCATGGTAGGTCACCCTCTTATCGGTCTTCACCCCGACATCAAAGTCCTTCAGGAACTGGGTGATGTGGACCACACGGATCTGCCTTTCCTTGAGCTCGCCGTACTGGGGCTTGTTGTTGAACGTGCGGTAGCAGTACGGACAGCCCGTAATGACGGTCTTTGCGCCCGTTGCCAGGATGAGGTCCATGTTCTTCCTGGCCAGATCTTCGTTGATCCTGAATCCCACGTCCTCCAGGACCCCGCTGCAGCAGACCTCGTCGATCAGGGTATAGTCCACCTGCAGTCGGTCCAGGAGGTCCAGGGTGGCCAGGGTGGGCTCGTCCTCCCTGTAGGACCCCACACAGCCGATGAAATAGACGTACTCGGCCTTCCTGTTTCTTTCTCTCTCGAAGTCCGCAGGCTCCTCCTCCGCATAGATGTTGGTGTGCTTCTGCAAAACCTCGTTCATCCCCTTGAAGGCGGGATGACAGGAGCCGATGTTGACCATGTCCTTTCTCACCTGCTTGATGATCTCCGGGACGCTCACCCCGGACGGGCAATTTTTCTCGCAACTCGCGCAGGTGGTACACTGAAAAAGAGTTTCGATCAGTTCATCGTTGAGGGGGATTTTTCCATCCATCACCTCCTTGAGGATCAGCATCTTCCCCCTTGCATTGTAGGAGGGACGAAGGGTCACCCCGTAGATGGGGCAGACGGCCTGGCAGAACCCGCATCTGGAGCACTGCAGGATCTGTTCACGGTATTTCCTTTCAAAGTCGTACTTGGCTTCCATGTGTTTACCCCGGGTTCATTGATCATTGAGCATTTATCATTTCTCAGTTGCCCTTGTTCATTGGTCCAGCGCCATCTTTCCCGGATTCAGAATGTTGTTGGGGTCGAAGGTCCTCTTCAACGACCTCATCACCGCCATGGCCGCGGGATCATGTTCCAGGGTCATGTAGGACGCCTTGGAAAGCCCGATGCCGTGTTCCCCGGTGAGGGTCCCGTCCAGGCCGATAGCCAGCCTGAACAGATCCCCGCTCGCCTCCTCCATTCGCCTCACCTGATCGGGATCATAGCCGTCGTAGAGGATCTGGGGGTGCAGGTTCCCGTCCCCGGCATGGCCATAGGTGGCGATCTGAAGGTCATACTTCCGGGCTATGGCGTTGACCCCCTTCAGCATGTCCGCGATTTTGGACATGGGAACCGTCACATCCTCCAGCACGAAGTGGGTCTTGATGCGGGCCAGCACCGCGTAAGCGGACTTGCGCGCCGTCCAGAGTTCAGTGGCCTCTTCATTGTTCTTGGCCTTCCTCATCTCCCGGGCATGGTTCTTCTCAAACACCGTGAGGATCCTCTGCAACTGGTAGTCGGTTTCCTCGCGGGTGTAACCGTCCGTCTCGGCCAGCAGCATGGCGTCCGCCTCCGGAAGGCGCAAATCGGTGTTCTGATTGATGGCCTGAAGGGTTTCCCTGCCCAGGATCTCGAGCACGCTCGGAAGAATCCCGCTGTGCATGATCTCACTCACCGCCCGACCTGCATCCTCCAGATTGTCAAAGGTGGCCAGGGCCGTGCTGGTCGCCGTCGGCTTCGGATTGATCTTGAAGGTGATCTCCGTCACCACCCCCAGGGTTCCTTCACTGCCAACAAACAGCCGGGTCAGGTCGTACCCGGACACACTCTTCATGGTCTTTGACCCGGTCCGCATGATACGGCCGTCGGGCAGCACCACCTGGAGCCCCAGCACATAGTCCCGGGTCGTGCCGTACTTAGCCCCTTTCACGCCCCCGGCATTGGTGGCCACATTCCCTCCAAGGGTGCAGACCTTACCGCTCGCGGGATCCGGCGGAAAAAAGAAACCGTGAGGAAGCAGGGCGTTCTCCAGTGTCGCATAAACGACCCCGGGCTGAACCACCGCCAGCCGGTCCTCGATGCTGATCCTGAGGATCTTGTTCATGTGGCTGAGGTCCAGCACGATGCCCCCCTTCTCGGGGATGGCCATGCCGGACAGACCTGTTCCCGCACCCCTGGGGACGACCGCAATGCGTTCCCGGTTGGCCAGTTTCAGAACCTCCGACACCTCTTCGGTCGTGCTGGCCCAGACCCCGCAGGATGGCCTGTGAAAATGCTCCGAAGCATCATACGAGTAGGAGACCAGATCGATCATGTTCTCCGTGTAGTTCTCCTGGCCCACGATCCCCATGAGGGTATCCCTTATTCTTGGTTCCATGTATCCACCCCTAACAACCTGTTCATTGAGCATTGAGCATCTACCATTTGTCATTGATCACTGATTAATTATCATTGATCCTGTTCTGTATTCTTTTCCTGCTTTGAGCCTTGAGCTTTGAGCTTTCAGGCCGCTTTGCTCTTCGCTCACTGCTCTCCGCTCTACGCCCTATGCCCCTCCTGCGACGCCGTGTTCATGGCCAGCACCACGGGCGCCAGGATGATATGGAGCAGCCTGCTGAAGGGGAGATAGGCTATAAAGAGACCGGTCAGCACGGCATGCACATACCACACCATACCGTAGGCATCGGTGAGCCCGGAAGAAGGCCCCCCGAAGAGCGTCGCCACGGCGTATCCCAGAAAGGAGTACCCTGACCCCGGCGGATAGCCCGTCATGGCGATCCGCATCCCCTCCAGCGTGAATCCCACCAGCACAATGGATGCGATCAACCCCAGGGCGAGACGATCCTGACCGGGTACGCCGGAGAGCGGATCATGCCCCTTGCCCATCCCCCGGCCCAACGCCAGGCCAACACCCACAATAAGCATGATCCCGGTCACGTCAAACAGGAAACCGGTGAGCGGATCATTCTTGTCCAGCATGGTCCAGATCCCTTCCGACTCAGGAATCCAAAGGCTTCCCAGAAGCCCCACCAGGCCCCACAGGAAACGGAACAGGAAGGGGTAGAAGATGAGGCCGTGAATCGCCCATCGCCCCGGTGAACGCCTGTAGAGCCTTCTCTGAAGGAATACGTCCAGGACGACGGCCCTGAAGATCGGGAGGGCCTTGCGGGAGAAAACGCTTCCTATCCCGTCCCACACAAGGAATGACAGTTTCCCCAGGGCGCCGCCCCCGGATCTTGCGTGCATGGTCCCTGTGAGCACATAGGCCAGGAAGGACAGCATTCCTGCGAGGAAGACGATCAGGGAAAGGACCGTGGTGGGGTCGCCCACGGAAAAAGTGGCGGCATGGCAGGGCATGCAGAGGATGCCCTTGGCCGGCAGGATCATGGAGGCGGCCCCGACCCGGTTCTCCCTCCTGTGGCAGCGGCTGCAATCCCCCTCGTCGTAACGGCTGACCATGTGATGAACCTGGGATGTGCTTCCGGGATATGTTCCCCTTTTCCACCGCACCACCCCTGAGCGGGCATCCCGGAAAACATTCACTCCCTTCAGGTGGCAGGCCTCGCACGCCACACCCAGGTGGGCGTCGTGGCTCACCTTTTCGTCATGTCGCGGGTGGCAACTCAGACACGGCCGCGCCGACTGGTCCCCATGGCCGAACTCCGTGGCACCGGGATGACACACTACGCACCGGAGGCCGACGTGGGGGGTAGAGGCATAGTCGTATCGGTTTATCGGCGACACCATCGCCGCGGTGATCGTCTGGGACTCTGTTTCGGCCCCCCCGTGACAGTGGAAGCAGGTCCCCTGAATCTTCACCGTCCCCTCGGGGTCGTGGGGCCCTATGGCGCCGTGGCAGGTCATGCAGGCGTCGTCCTCCGGGGAAAGGGGAGGCAGGGTCTTCTGTTCCGTGTGGCAGACACCGCACTGCTCCTGCCTCGGCCGCGAGGGATCGAAGGTGAGGGTTTCCCGGATGGGTGCCTGTTCGTGGGGATCGTGACAGGAAAGGCAATTCCGGTACTTCTCCGGTTCTCCCACCTGCTTGGAACCATGCAGGTTCCTCTCCAGTTTCTCCTGCACGTCGTCATGGCAGGCCAGGCACTGCTCCGCATCGAAAGAAGCCATCCTTTTCCTGGTCATATCGTCGGGGTGGGGATGGAGGACCTTCTCCCGGATGGCCTCGTGGCAGTCCTGGCAGGATGCCCTGCCGTGCACGGAGGCATGGAATGTTTTCGGGTCGATGAGCCAGGACCCGGCCTGAACGTCACGACTGAAACCGATCAGCCCTATCCACAACAGACAGAGAGGCACGAGGACACCTGCCCCCCTTTGTCCTGAATTTCTCCTCATCATGTCCTGTCGACCTTCATCGATCCTGATCGCCTGTCACGGAATAGGTTGCGCACGAAAACAGAAAAGGGAAGCCCCGGGGCCCGGGCATCCGGGCGGCATCCGAACCGGCTCCCCTTCTATCACACCAGCCGTATGGGTTTCAAGAAAGCTTAACCCCGCCCCTCTCCATCGAGGGAGAGGGGGTTGTCGGACAGCCCCAACCCCCTTTGGCAAAAGGGGGTTGGGCGGGATTTGACCGGCACGGGAAGGCCTTCACTGAACTTATGCGAGCAGCACAGTATTGCGCTTGGCCCTACCTTGCCCTCGCCTCCAGGATTTCCACCTCGGCCCTCCACGACTCGGGCCCCTTGATTTCCATCAGGTTCCCATAGATGGGGAAGGGGTACCTGGGATCATCCGTGACATACCCCATGTAGGAGGAGCAACTCAACTGATTGTCGATCTCCCGGAATGAAAGCTTCCCTCTGCAGGTCTCCACGGTCATGCCCTTCATGGCCTCATGGACTCGATCGTCTATACATCCTGCCCTTTCCACACCCTGCCTGAGGATATGAACCCCGTCATAGGAAAGCACCGCCCAATCGCTCGGGTACCGGTTGTACTTTGCCCTGAAGCCCTTCACGAATCCTGCCATCCCAGGCACATCCATATGGGCGAAAAACGGTGCCCGGGCCAGACCGATCAGGCCCCGCTCGATGGTGCTTGCCTGATCCATGAGTTCGGTCACGCTGATCAAGGACCCCGGATAGGCGATCTTTCTGAACAGATTGTCCTGGTACCTCGCCTGCTTCATCCACTCTGCATTGTCCTCTCCCGCCAGGAATCCGATGACGCAATCCGGTTTGTGGGAGTAAATGGTGGCAATGTAACCGACGAAATTCTTCTCGCCGATGGGGGGCCAGTATGCGTGGGCCAGCTTGAACTTGGGGACCAGTTCCTTCAGGAATTTCACGGCAAGCTCCTGACTGGAGCGGCCCCAGGCATAGTCGGACGCGATGGTGCAATACGTGGCCCACTTCTTCTCTTTCGCCAGCCTCGCCACTCCCAGGGCCACGGCCTTTGACTGCATATACGTGTTGGGCACGACGGAGTATGTGTAGGGGCTGAATTTGAGTCTGGTAATGTCTTCGGAATTGCTGATGGTCGCGATGTGAAGGACCCTGCTTTCCTGACATACGGGCTTGATGGCGAGCGCTGTGGCGCTGGAATAGGTGCCGATAATCGCCTTCACCTTGTTATCATCGATCAGCTTCTTCGCCTGTCCAAGGGCAAAACCCGGGTTGGTCCGGGTATCCGCGACAAAAAGCCGGATCGGATGCCTTCCCAGAAGCCCCCCTTTGGCGTTGATCTCTTCTACGGCCAGCCTGATCGCAGCAACCGCGTCTTTCGAATAGGTTGCCCCTGTTCCTGTGAGACCTAGTGCCACACCGAGAGGAAACGTCTCCTCTGCCCGCAGGTCCCATGCGCCAAGGGACAGACTGAGCAGGAGCACGACAACCGCCGCCCGCCTCAGCCATTTTGAACCCGGGTGGTCTCTCATGGATATCTACCTCCCTCCCCCTGTGCTGTTTCTCCGAGATTTCCCGTCTTCGAAGCCGATCTTTCTATCTTCTCTCCAACCCCCTCCTGCCGAGCCGGTTCCTACTTGATCGCGGCCGCCCCGAAGGCAACCTTGGGAAGCCACAGGATGACCTCCGGATAAACGATGCACGCGATCAAGGCCACCCACTGGAGGACGATGAAGGGGATCACACCCCTGTAAATGTGCACGATCGTCATCTCGGGTGGCGCAATGCCGCGCAGGTAGAACAAGGAGTAACCGAAGGGCGGGGTCAGAAAGGCCATCTGGAGGTTCACACAGATGAGGATGGAGAACCAGATCTGGTTGTAGCCCATCTCCATGGCCACGGGCACGAAAATGGGAATGACGATGAGAAGGATTCCCAGCCAGTCGATGAACATGCCGAGGAAGAAGACGATCCCCATCATGACGAAGAGGGTGCCGTAATACCCGAGTTCGGCCCCGACCAGGAGATTGGTCACCACATCCCCTCCGCCCAGGCCCATGAAAATGGCCTGGAAGGCGTTCCCGCCCAGGAAGAGGGTCATGACCATGGATGTCGTCAGGAACGTGGCCCAGGACGCGTCGTAGAGGGCCTTCCAGCTGAACTTCTTGTACACTATGGCGAGGAGCACAGCCCCGGCGCACCCCATACCCGCTGCCTCGGTAGGGGTGGCTACCCCGGCCAGGATGCTTCCCAGCACCACGACCACCAGGACCACGGCGGGCAACAGGGAGACGACAAAGATCTTGATCTTGTACCCTGCGGAATAGACCCGCTCCTCCTTGGGCAGGGGCGGCCCGTACTGGGGGTTAAAGGCGCAGAAGATCGCGATGTAGCCGAGGTAGAGAGAGGAGAGGAGGAGCCCCGGCCCGAAGGCCGCGGCATAGAGATGGCCCACGGACACGGCCGCCAGGCTGCCGTAAACCACCAGCATGATGCTGGGCGGGATGATGATCCCCAGGGTGCCCCCCGCACAGATGGAGCCGGCAATCAGAGGAATGTGGTATTTCCTTGTCATCAGGGCGGGCACGGCCAGGAGACCCACCGACACCTCGGTAGCGCCCACGACGCCAGCGGTGGCGGCAAACACGGTACAGGCCAGGATCACAGCCAGCGCAAGCCCTCCCCGAACAGGCCCCATAAGGATGTGCATGCTCTCAAAGAGTCTTTCCGCGATCCCCGTGGAATCCAGCACCTGTGCCATGAAGATGAACAGGGGCACGGCCACAAGGACGTACTCCTCCATCACGCCATAGGCCCTGTTGGCAAGAAGCCCGAAGACCACGTCCATGGAACCACCCCAGCCGATGACCCCGAACACCAGGGCCAGGATGCCGAGAGAAAAGGCCAGGGGATGCCCCAGGAACAGGGTGATGAGCAAGGTTCCAAACATCACCAGGGCCAGGGTTTCCGGATTCATATCTTTTCTCCCTTCAAGGCGTAGTAGTCGCGGAAAAAGTTGGCAAATCCCTGCAAAAAGAGAAAGAGCATGGTCACGGGCATCACGGTCTTGTACGGGTAGAGGGGCGGCTTCCAGGCGCTCCAGCTATGCTCCCACACGCTCCAGGAGTGGGCCGCATAGAGCGTGGCCGCGTACGTGAAGGCCCCGATGAAGGGCACAAAGATCAACCAGAAGGTGATGACGCGCAGCAGGAGCTGGTACTTCTTCGGAAGCTGCAGCACGATGATGTCGATCCGCACGTGACGGTCATAGAGGTAGGCGGCGGCCATGCCGAACATGTAGTGGGCGCCGTAAAGATACACGGTCATTTCAAAGCCCCATGCAGTGGGCATGTTCATCACCCTTCGCATGAAGACCTCGTAGACCACCACGGCGGCCATGGGAAGAATCAGGAGACAGGCGACCCTCCCGATCTTATCGTTCATGGCATCGACAAAGCGAACGAACTTTTTCATGTCGCGGTTCCTTTCTGCTTCACATGTCTCCCCCCCGCCGCCGGTTGTCCCGGGAGGACAACCGGCGGCGGGAGGGCATACCGACTTATGGTTCGAAGGATCCGGTTACTGCATCAATCTTCCCTTCAGGACCATGTCACGAGGCCATGGCGCCACGCCGCCTCTCATCTCACGCCAGAAGGCGAATTCCTTCTTGAACTCCTCCTGGGAGTCCAGCACCTTCTTCGTGAACGGATGCTTCGCGCTCAGATCGTCGAGGTATTTGAAGGTCGTCTTGGCGAATTCGACAACGGTGGCATCATCCATCTTCACGAATTCCGTGGTCTTCTTCATGATTTTGAGGGCCTCGATGTTCAGGTT
>JAFGPH010000402.1 GCA_016926135.1 Deltaproteobacteria bacterium | reverse complement strand
TCGGCAAACCTTACTGACCTGGAGGGATGACGGGTATTATCCGCCCAGTTGGCATATCCCAGGCGGCGTGATCCGGTATCAGGAAACCTTCTCCGACCGGATCCGCGCCGTTGCAGCAGGCGAACTTGGAGCCAAGGTGATTTTCAGCCAGAATCCGCTGGCGATGAACGAAGTGATTCTGCCTTCGAACACGGTCCGTGGTCACTTCATTTCTCTCCTATACGAATGCACGCTGACCACTCCTCCGGCCAAGGATCTCGCGCACCATCATGGGGAACCCAAACGCGGGCAATGGGCATGGCATGACAAGTGCCCGGCCAATCTGATACCGGTCCATGAGATGTATCGGAAGTATTTCTAAAACGCTACAGCACAGGGAGAAGACACCTTGACTGCTTCATCCAAGCCGTTGCAACCGGTCGAAGTTGAAAGGAGAAACCTGCTGAAGCAGGAAAAGCCTTACGTCTATGACAAGATCCTGAAATTCGATGAAAAAGTCGCAAGGGGTGAGAGCATAGCCATTATCCAGTTCCAGTACGACTATACATGTAATTTCCGATGCAAACACTGTTCGGTGAAGGGATTTCAGGGCAGGAAGAAAGGAAGGCATTTTACCCTGGACGATGTGAAAGAACTCTCGCGCCAGGCGGATGAAATGGGGCTTGCTCATTTGGTCATCACGGGCGGAGAACCGCTCGTGTTTCCGGACTTCGACGATCTGGTCGCGGCGATCGACCCCCGGAAGTTCTACCTGACTTCGGATACGAACGGATGGCACCTGGACGAGAGGAGGGCGAAGCACCTAAAGGAAATCGGCATTGACAAGATCCAACTGAGCCTTGACAGCCTTTCACCCGATGAACACGATGGATTCAGGGGAAAGGCAGGTGCGCATGAGCGAGCCGTGAGAGCCATCGATGCAGCCTTGAACGCAGGGCTTAATACCATCATCCAGACCGTGGTCACAAAGCAGCGGGTGAGATCTCAGGAGTTCCTGGATTTCCTGGAATTCGGGAAGATGAAAGGCATCGGGATATTCGTTACCTATGCAAAGCCCGTGGGAGCCTGGGAAGGGAATTTCGATATCCTCGTGGACAGAAGCGATATGGACTATGTGAGAGAACTCGAGAAGAAGTACAACGTGTTCACCCATCTGACACCCGCCTATGGGCTGAACTTGGGTTGTATTGCGGTAAAGAGGATGGTGTCTGTTACGAAGTACGGCGATGTGATGCCATGCCCGTATATCCATGTCTCGCTCGGGAACTTTTTTCAGGAACCGTTGAGAGAAATCATCGGCAGGGGTTTGAGGGTGAGATACTTCGGAAAGTATGTGGATACCTGCCTGATTGCCGAGGACAGAAGATTCATCAGAGACTACGTCGCAAACAGGATATACGGGAAACCACTGCCAGTGCCTTTTTCCGAAGTGTTCACGGAGAAAGACATGATTGATCAGTGCACCCGATAGGCGTCAGGCATCCGCTCGTTGTGTTCGTGGAGGTATGATATGAAACTGATCAGCATTGTGACTCCTTGTTATAACGAAGAAGAGAATGTCGAGAAGTTATACAAGCAGGTAAAAGATGTTTTCGCCGGACTCCCGGAATACGTCTATGAACACATTTTTATTGATAATGCATCCAAAGATCGGACCGTAGAGATTCTCAGGGAGATTGCAGGAAAAGACACGAACGTCAAGGTTATCGTGAATTCGAGGAATTTCGGCCCAATCCGTTCCCCCCAGCATGCTCTGCTCCAGGCAAAGGGGGACGCAGCCATATCTCTCGTGGCCGACCTGCAGGACCCTCCTTCGATGATCATCGATTTCATAAAGAGGTGGGAAGAGGGCTACAAGAGGGTGGTGGGAGTAAAGAAGGACAGCCAGGAATCACGGTTCATGTACCGTGTCCGCCGCTTGTATTATTATGTGATCAGCAAGCTCTCCGACACCGAACAGATTCCAAACAGCACCGGATTCGGGCTGTATGACAAAAGGATCGTGGATATTCTGAGGACGGTCCAGGACCCCTACCCCTACTTCAGGGGGCTCATGAGCGAGATAGGCTTTGAAGCGGCTACCATCGAATACGTCCAGCCGGCACGAAAACGGGGCCTGACAAAGCAGAATTTCTACTCCCTTTATGACCTGGCCATGCTCGGCATAACCAGTCACTCCAAGGTCCCCCTGAGGCTTGCCACCATGCTCGGATTCGCCCTGGCCTTTCTGAACCTACTGATCGGCCTGGGCTACCTGATCTACAAGCTGCTGTTCTGGAGCCGCTTTGACGTGGGCATCGCCCCGGTGGTGATCGGGCTCTTTTTCTTTGCGTCCGTCCAGCTCTTTTTCATCGGCATTATCGGTGAATACATCGGCTCCATTCACACGCAGGTTCTCAAAAGACCTCTGGTCATCGAAAAGGAGAGGATCAATTTTGACTGAGCTCTTTCCACAAACCCCTTCCGCTCGATGCCTATCACTTCTTCATGCCGATGACCGTAATGATGTCATGCAGGTTCTTGCGGATCTTCACGTTGCCCAATGATGACCGGCCGAGGATTTGGTAGGCTCGGTAGGCCAGCCCCCTTTGCCTGGTCTGGGCCAGGCGATAGGGAATGGTCTTGAGGAAAAGCGTGTGGCCGATGAAGGTGGATGCCTCGTGAGAAAAGCCGCTTTTTTCCAGTGCAAGCCTCAGGGTCTTGTCGCTATAATAGAACAGGTGTGAGGGTGGGATGATCGCGTAGAACTTCCTGCCTGTCACGCACGCATACAGGCATTCGATATTGTGCACCTTGATGATGATCCATCCGGAGGGCTTCAGGATTCTTCTGCAGAGAGCAAGACTTTCCAAGGGGTTCGCCAGGTGATCAAAGACATCCTGAAGCGTGATCACATCAAAGAACTCATCCGGGTATTTCGAATCTTCGAACGTTCCAATGTGGATCCGGTCACCGTATTTTTGACGCGCCTTTTCCGCCCAAAGGGAGGAAATCTCGATGCCGTAACGTTCCCAGTGCTCCATGACGTCCAAAAAATACCCTGCGGAGCAGCCAATGTCGAGAATCCGGCCCCCGGGGATTCGCCTCTGAATCAGGTCTTTCAGTTTGTGAAAGTAGTAATTCAGGTTTTCCACGTTCTCCGGGTCTGCGTAAACGCAGTCTTCATCCCCGATCCGGTTGTAATATTCAGCCAGTTCACCCGTGGAGAGTTTTTCCTTCACAAAGACGAGGCGGCAGGAACGACAGCGGACAATGGTGAAACGATTCACGTTGAAGTAAAGGTCGTCCATCTCGACACTGTCGCACAGGGGGCAGTGCTGGTGAAAAACGGGCATACCCTATCCTCGGGGAAATGCGGGTGGCAGTCTTATCAGCGTTTTTCAGGAGGACTTCCGCAAGGGATTTCTTTTGCGCGTACCCTTTGCCGGACTTGCATGTGAGGATGCTAGCAGAGTCCTGAACCGGCGTAAAGAGAATAAGCCCAAGGGAAAGGATCCGTTATGCTGCCGGGAACCCACCCATCCGCCTTGTTTCGAAAGCACGAAAGGAAATTACGCTTTGTCCTGGTGGGCGTCTGGAATACCGTTTTCGGCTATTGCGTTTTTCTTCTTCTGGACAGCCTCTTCCTGCACATCCTCTCCTCACGCCGGCTCTCCTACATGATAGCCATGTTGCTCTCCTACATCGTGTCGGTCCTGAACGCCTTTGCCCTGCACAAGTTCTTCACCTTTCGGTCCCGCGTTCGGGGGTTGGCCGTCCTGGGTGAACTTGCCCGCTTCAGTTCCACCTACCTGTCCGTCCTTTTCCTCAGTCTTGTTCTGCTCCCCGCCCTTGTGGAAATACTCGGCCTTTCCACCAGGGTGGCGGGTGCCGTGGTCATCCTGGTCTGCACCGTGACCAGCTACCTCGGGCACTCCAGGTTTTCCTTCCGAAACACTTCCCGTTAGACCCTTAGTACACCTTTTCAGGAATACGTTCACGCACACGGGGCGTATGGCGCGCCTGCCCTTCCTGCAACCCCGGACGTGGCAGGAACACCACCAAGGCCACCCTTTCAAAGGGATTCACAGGCATGCCGGGGTCGGTTGAAAATTGGCGAATCTGCATGGAATGACTCAGCAAGAAAGCCCCCAGTTCGAGGCTCCAGTAGCGACTGTAGGGGCCGTGGTTCCATCCCAGAGGACCGTTCGGAGGCGCCGGGGGAGGGGGCGGGAGCTTCTGGGGATCGCCCAATATGAACTGACCCACCACCCAGACCCGGTTCCCGTGGTGAAGGGTCTCCGCAGCACTCGCCAGCAGTTCTTTCAACGGATCCCTCTCCATCATCACCTTTTTGACGTCGTCGTATCCGCCCGATCGAGGGTTTTCCACCGGCGGGAGGGTAACCCACCGGGTCTTGCCGCCATAATAGCGGTCAAAACTTGTACCGAGGTAGAACGGATCCACGATGATGAGGTCCTCGGGCCGGGCATCCTGCATGAGCACCCGCACCGCGATATCCATGTTGGTGCGCCTCGCGTGCACTTCCTGCCAAACAGCGGGGAGGGCCGACACGGCAAGGGCCACCGTGAGGATCAGACGGCAGGTCCTGATCCACGGGGAACAGCAGTGCCCTCCCAAAAGGCCATCGATGGTTATCGAAACTACAGCCATAAGGGGCACGTAGTACCAGAACTGGGTGGGCACTTTCAGCCGCAGCAGGGTGAGCGCATAGGCCACGGGGGTCCCCAACAGGATGACCAAAAAGAACAGTCCTACGCCGCCCTCCTCCCGCTGCACCGGCACCCTCCTCATCCATGAACCCGAGGTTGCCAGGATGCCGATCAACGTCAGGGCTGCCCACGCCCACATGTGAACAGGTCCTGAGGTCGACACGGCGCGCATGACGGCTCCGGCGATCCACCTCACGTTGATCGGTATCTGATGGAGGCCGAAGCTTTCGCCCGCCCGGCCAATGACCGGCAGGTAGACCAGCATCGACCCCATCGTGATACAGCCGATAACCATGATCCATGCCGCCCCCTTCCAGTTGTGCCGTTGCAGAAGGAGCAGAATACCGGCGCC
>JAFGPH010000401.1 GCA_016926135.1 Deltaproteobacteria bacterium | reverse complement strand
GTACATTTCCCCCCGGATACCGGTCATGCAGCCAGAGGATGGGCAAAAACATCGCTGCAAACTCCTTGCTCAGGAGGGCAAGCGAAAAACAGGCCAGGGAGAGCAGGCCATTCCGCGTTGCGCCGCCTTCTCTCCACCGGAGGTGAAAATAGAGAGACCCCAGGCAGAACAGGGTGACCAGGATGTTGTTCCGCGAGGCAACCCATGAGACAGACTCGGTGTTGGCGGGATGCAGTCCGAAAAGGAGTGCGCCCACGAGGGCGGCAATTCCCCCTTTTACGAACCGCTTGAGGCACAAGTAAAGAACCATGCAGGTCAGGAGGTGGAGTGCCAGATTCGTTGCCCTGAAGCCGGAAGGGTCGAGGCCCCAGATCTTGAAATCAAGGCTGTACGTCACGTTTGTTAAGGGTCGATAGTACCAGGAATGCGTCTTCCCGGCACGGGGCGTCACAACTCCATCCTGCTGCTGCAGGTAGGAGAGGGGGCCGTGAAACTCCCGGATGTAGGGGTTCTCCTTGACGAACGGGCGGTCGTCCAGTATAAACTCCCCGAAGAAAGTGGGGAAATAGGCCAGAACGATCAAGAGCCCTGCGCCCAGGAGCAGGACCCCTTCCCGGGGAAAGAGGCTTTTTCGTGCGGCTGAGGGATGGTTTGCCGGCATGGTATCGCTCACGCGTGGGAGATGAAACCCATCGACCTTCAAGATGAAACCCGTCTTTCTCTCTGCCGAAAGAATCTATTCGCGTTCGTTTCGCTTTGTCTGCTCGTCCTGATCGTGTATTCCAACTCCCTGAATGCCTCCTGGCATCTGGATGACGGCCCCAACATCGTCGAAAACCGCCGCCTTCACCTCACAAGCCTCGAATGGTCAGAAATCAAGGCCACCTTCCTCTCCACCCCCTCGACAAGCAGTGTCGAGTTCTTCCGGCCGGTGTCACGACTCTCCCTGGCCCTGAACCATTATGCGGGTGGCGACGCCCCATTCGGATACCATGCGGTCAACATATGCATCCACATCGTCGCGACCCTCTTCCTCTACCTTTTCATTCACCATGCCCTGAGACTCCCGGTGCCGGCGGCTGCAACCACCACATCTTCCTATTTTGTGGCCCTTTTGGCTACTGCATTTTGGGCGATTCACCCCCTCCAGACCCAGGCTGTCACCTACATGGTGCAGCGGATGACCTCTCTGGCCGCCATGTTCTATGTCATGGCGATGTATTTCTACGTGAAGGCACGGCTCGCCGGCGGCAGGGGGGGCCGGACAATCTTTCTCATCTCGTGTGTCTTGGCAGGACTTCTCTCCCTGGGTTCCAAAGAGAACGCCCTGCTGCTTCCGGTGAGCCTCTTCCTGCTCCACCTTCTGCTGGATGTGGGGGTCCGGAGAGAAACCGCGAAGAGGGCCCTGAAGACCTTCGCCCTCACTTATGGAATTCCGGTGCTTGGAGGCCTGGCCGCTCTGTTTTTCTTCACGGACATCCTGGAACGTGTGTTTCAGCTTTATGAAATCAGGCCATTCACCCTCTGGGAACGTCTTCTTACCCAACCAAGGGTACTGGTGTTCTACCTAAGCCTCCTGGCATACCCGGTTCCGGAGAGACTCTCGATAGACCACGATATCCTGATTTCCCACTCGTTTCTGGACCCGTCCACGACCCTCTTTTCTCTCCTTCTCGTCCTGGCCATCCTGGTTGCGTCCTGTACGCTGGCCAGGAGGGCAGCTCTCATCGCATTTTGCGTTTTCTTCTTTTTTCTCAACCACACGCTGGAGTCGACCCTCCTGCCCATGGAACTGGTTTTTGAGCACCGGAACTATCTGCCGTCCATGTTGCTTTTTGTCCCGGTGGCCCTCGGACTGCAGCGGCTCCTCTCCCACTTCTCTCGAAACCGAACCCTTCAATCGATGCTCTCCCTCTTCACCATCGTCCTTCTAGTTTCTTTCGGGCATATGACCTTCCTCCGCAACTTTGCATGGAAAGACGAGGGGAGTCTCTGGCTGGACTGTCTTCGCAAATACCCTGATTCCTTCAGGGCCCATCATAATCTGGGCAAGTTTTTCTACCTCCAGGGCGATGAGCGGAAGGCCATAGAGATGTATCGTAAAGCCCTGGAGGGTAAAGGCATTCACAGTCGAACGGAGAAAGGCATCACCTATTTCAATTTGGGCCTGATCGCTCAGGCCAGAGGAGAGAACGATAAGGCATTCGACCTATATCGAGAAGCGCTCAGGATCGATCCCTGCTGCCCCGGCGCACACAACAACCTCGCTTCTCTAATCCTGGCACGGGGTCCGGGTTCCCTGCCGGAGGTCATGGAGCTACTGAAGGCTGCTGTAAACTGTCGCCATCCGGCAGAGGTCTCACTGGCCCTCAGCAATATGGGCATATTGCTGCTCAAAACAGGCAATCCGGAACAGGCCGTGGAGGCCTTGGAGAAGGCTACAGACATGGATCCGGGAAATCCTCTCGACCTCTTGCGGCTCGGCTTCGCATACAAGGAAACCGGCCGGCGGGGAAGAGCTGCCATGCTCCTCGAGAGGCTGGTTGGCCTGCAGCCGACACTCATTCCAGCGCACCTTTGTCTGGCCGAAGTATATATGCGGAGCGGTCTATATGAACGGGCGAAAGTTGTTCTCTCTCGTCTCCTCGGCACGATAGATCCCGAGAAACTGAATCGCTATCTGGACGGACTCGGGCCGGAGAGGCCTTTGATCGAGGTAACCCCGGACATGACTCATGTGCTCCCCTTGCTTGCAGAGGTGCTCCTTGAAAAAGGTGCGGCTTTTCAAAAGGCCTATGATCGCAGCATCGAATTGAAGCGGAAGATGGAAAAGGAGGCTCGGCCCCAAAAAACAAAAGAGGGAAAGGGGAGTGCCCCCTTTCCCTCGAATAAGAAAGATTGATTAACTTCCCGTCACAGAACCACCCGGACCGGCGATGCTCCAGGTCTTGTCGCCCGATGAATGATAGGACGACATGGTATAACCGGATGTACTGGCACCGGCAATGGTTACCGTAACGTTCTGGGAGGTGAATAGACCGTACGAGCTGCCCGTGATCAGGCTCAGCGCGGTACTATAGGACTGTGCGTCCACAAAGTAGGCTTCCTGGGCAGTCGCGGCGTTTCTGATATCCGCGTTGGCGGCGGAATTGTACGACCGCACCCTGTAGGCGCTGAATTGAGGAATGGCGATCGCAGCCAGAATACCGATGATGGCGATAACGATCATCAACTCAATCAGTGTGAAGCCTCGTTCATCCTTTTTGCGCAATTTCGTCAACATAATGATCCTCCAAGTGTCATATCGTATGTCGTTCTGAACCATTGATCATGATCAATACCCAAGAACTCAATCTACCTACCTTTCTATTCACCTCCTCTCCCGTATCATTACTTTTTCAGGCCTTTGCCCCCTATCATTCAATTATCATGCCAGAGACAAGAACCTTCCGCATTTCGATCCCCAGCAATAAATGCTATCATTATAGAATGTTACAAGTAGCCCCATCAAACAATCCGACCCGGCGTGACTGGCACTGGTTCCTCTCAAGCGCAAATCGGACATTTTTTGGCAATCGTTGACAAATTTTGTCCTTGATCGGGCACAATTACGTCCTTATTCATTCGGGCTTAGGTCCTTCGCCGGTCGACTCCCTGTCGAGCCCCAATTTCTCCATTCTGTATCTCAATGATCTCAGATTGATCCCCAGCACGTCAGCCGCCTTCTGTTTGGATCCACGACCCATTTCCAATGCACCCATGATGTACTCCCTTTCGATCCCCGCCATGACCTCGTCCAGGTTCGTCCCTTCGAAAGGCAGATCGGTCTGACGCCGGTTTTGCTTGAGATCCTCTGCTCTGAAGCTGGACAACGCAAGGCTTTCCGGAAGGATGATGTTGGAAGTCTCCAGAGCGACGCTTCGTTCGATGATGTTCTCGAGTTCCCTCACATTTCCCGGGAAGCTGTACTGACCCAGCACCTCCATGGCATAAGCCGAAACCTTCTTCACGTCCTTGCCGAGTTCTTGGGAGTATTTTCCCAGGAAATACTGAGCCAGCAAAGGGAGGTCCCCCTCTCTTGTCCTTAAAGGAGGCATGGCGATCTGAATCACGTTCAGCCTGAAAAAGAGGTCCTCTCTGAATTTTTTGGCCAGGACTTCTTCTTCCAGATTCTTGTTGGTGGCCGAAATCAGACGGACATCTACCGCCTTTTCCTCGACACCCCCTACCGCCGTGAAGGTGCGTTCCTGGATGACCCTGAGCAGTTTCACCTGAATGGCCGGGGTAAGTTCTCCGATCTCATCCAGAAAAATGCTCCCTCCCTCCGCGACCTCAAACAAACCTTCCTTGTCCATGTTGGCGCCGGTGAAAGCGCCCTTTTTGTACCCGAAGAGTTCGCTCTCAATCAAACTCTCAGGAATTCCTGCACAGTTGATCACCACAAAGGGTTTTTCCCGTCTTTGGCTTTGCCGGTGGATGGCCTTGGCTACCAACTCCTTGCCCGTCCCGCTTTCCCCGGAGATGAGAATGTTGCTCTTGGTCTGCGCCACCCTCTCAATGAGGTCATAAACCTTGCGCATGTTCGGGCTTTCCCCAATGAGGCAACCAAAGTGGGGAGCCCATTCCTTGTCCTCCCTGTTCTCCTCGATCGGGGGGCGTTTTGCGGTTTGAAGGGCATCCCGGATGATTCGCTTGAACTCTCCAACTTTGAAAGGTTTCGGGATATAATCATAAGCGCCCTCTTTCATGGCATCAACGGCCGTTTCGGCCGTAGCAAAGGCGGAAATCATGACCACCACAGTCTCCGGGTTGATTTCCTTCGCCTTCTTGAGGACAGCGATTCCGTTCACATCTTTCATCTTGATATCCGTGATGACCAGCTCGAATTTCCTGCTCCCCAGGATCTCGACGGCATCTTCCCCACTGGAGGCGAGGGAGACTTCATACCCTTCTTTGGTGAGCATGATTTCGAGAAACTCGCGCATGCTCCTCTCGTCATCGACGACCAGGATGCTCTGTCTATCTTTTCCAGACAACTCTTCCCCCCACCATGGTAAGCACGTTTCTCCCCTTCAGCGCCCTGCCTAAAAATGGGGAGTTCTTGCTCCTCGAATGGATGTCTCCGGCATCCAAAGAGTAGCTGCATTCCATGTCGATCATCGCCAAATCAGCCACCTTCCCTTCCTCCAGGCGCCCCCCTTCCACACCAAGAATCCTCGCGGGGTTCAGAGAAAGTTTCCGCACGGCTTGGGAAAGGCTCAGAAATCCTTGCTCGACCAAGGCCAGCGTCAGAGGAAGCGCGGTTTCCAGCCCGATAATGCCGAAGGCCGCCCTCTCGAAATCCACATCCTTTTCCAGGGAACTGTGAGGGGCATGATCTGTGGCAATCACATCGATTACATCTTCTGCAAGACCGCGCCTCACGGCCTCCACGTCCTCCGGGGTCCTGAGAGGGGGATTCATTTTTGCGGAGGTATTATACTCCAGGACGGCTCCATGGTCTAAGGTAAAGTAATGGGGTGCAGTTTCGGCGGTCACGGGAAGGCCCTCCTCCTTGGCCTCACGAATCAGGCACACCGAACCTGCGGTGCTCACGTGTGCGATGTGAACAGGACAGCGTGTCTCCCGAGCCAGATCGATTTCTCGCCGGACCGCGACCTCCTCACTGGCTGCCGGGATCCCCTTGAGACCCAGTCTTGCGGATACCGATCCCTCATGCAAAACGCCGGAACCGGACAGAGTCAGGTCTTCACAGTGCGAAACAACGGCCAACCCGCAACGACAGGCCCAAATCATGGCGCGCGCCATGCATTCACGGGCTTCCACCGGCCGACCGTCATCCGAAACCGCAACGGCCCCTGATGAACGGAGGTCCTCGAAATCGGCGAGGTTCACACCTTTCTGCCCGAGGGTGATCGCTCCGATCGG
Source organism: Deltaproteobacteria bacterium (assembly GCA_016926135.1). The sequence goes on along the minus strand of JAFGPH010000401.1, from coordinate 15,265 downwards.
GTATACGCGCAGAAGTCCGGCACGCCGTGCCCTCTCCAAAATGAACCGGGTCACCGCGCCGCAGTCGTTGACGGGATCCGTATTGGGCATACACGCGAGCGCCGAATACCCCCCCACGACCCCTGCCAATGCTCCGGTGGCAATTGTCTCCTTGTGCTCTTGCCCTGGCTCCCGCAAATGCACATGCATGTCGATCAGCCCCGGCACCACAAGCTTCCCGGTCGCATCGATCACCCCCTCCTCGGGGACACCGTCTACGGCCGTTCCGGCCGGCAAAACGGCCGCAATGCACTCTCCCCGAATGAGGAGATCCAGTGCTTTCACGGTCCCTGCCACGGGATCCACGACTCGCCCTCCCTGGATCCGGATAGTCATGATCGAAGGCCTCCTTCCGGCCCCTCCCCTGATCAAAGGTTCAGAAAAAGAAAAACCCCCTTGGCCATGAATCGGCAAGGAGGTTCTTTCCCAGGTGTCGGGGCATGAAACCTATCCCCTTTCCGTCCTCTCAACCCTTGTGAATACTCCTCGAAAAATCACAGATCGCAACCCCAGGAACGATAACCGGGGCCGCACCGAAGAGATCAGAATCAGGTCTGCTTTGCCTCCGTGAGCTTTTCTTGATTCGCCTCCGTCCCTTTGGGCTTGTCCTTCCCTTTATCTCCTTCTCCTGAATCCTTCTTCCCTTTTTTCGCGCCGGCAGCCTTGCCTTTGGGAGAGGCTTTACTCTTTTTCTTGGCCTTCTTATTTTCTTCAGCTCCAGGCAGCAGCTGAACCACAGTAATGGGCGCCCCATCCCCCTTTCTGTTTCCTTTCCGGACGATCCGGAGATACCCCCCCTGTCGATCCAGATAACGGTCTTTCATTTCATCAAAGAGCTTGTGGGCAGTCGACTTCTCTTCCAGATAGGCGAGCGCCTGACGCCTCGCATGCAGATCTCCCCTTTTGGCCAACGTAATCAGCTTTTCTGCCACAGGTCTGAGTTCTTTTGCCTTGGCTTCAGTCGTCTCGATCTGCTCATGCCTGAAAAGGGAGGTAACGATATTCCTCAGCATCGCCTTGCGATGGCTTGAGTTCCTGCTCAACTTTCTTCCAGCCTTCCGATGTCTCATGGGTTCAACTCCTCTTCCTTCCCTCCCTTACCATCTTTGTCGAACTGCCTGTTTGCGGGGAAATTCTCCAGCTTCATCCCTAAGGAGAGGCCCATTTCTTCGAGTATGGACTTCAGCTCGTTGAGGGATTTCCTCCCGAAATTTTTGGTCTTCAGCATCTCGGCTTCCGTTTTCTGGACCAACTCGCCTATCAGGGTAATGCTGGCATTCTTCAGGCAGTTTGCAGATCGGACAGAAAGCTCGAGTTCGGAAACCGGCCGGAAGAGGTTCTGATTCAGCTTTTCCTCCTGATCTTCCGGCACCACATGTGCGGGCTCAGGCTCCTCCTGAAAATTGATGAATGGAGCCATTTGTTCCTTCAGGATTTTGGCCCCATACGCCACGGCATCCTCGGGGAGAATGCTGCCGTCGGTCCACACCTCCAACGTAAGCCTGTCGTAATCCGTAATTTGCCCCACTCGGGCGTTGGTCACGACGTAGTTCACCTTTTTGATGGGTGAAAAAATCGCATCAATGGGGATGACGCCGATTGCAGGATCCGCCCGCTTGATCGTCTCTGAACTCACGTAACCCTTCCCCATCTTCACCAGCATCTCCATCCTGATTTCAGCTTCTCGATTCAGCGTGGCAATGTGCTTGTCGGGATTCAGGATCTCAACCGAACCATCCGTCTCTATGTCAGCGGCCCGAACCGTTCCCTCCCCCTTGCGGGACAAGCTGACGGTCGCCTCTTCCCGGTCATTCAGTTTTAATTTCACTTCCTTCAGGTTCAGAATGATATCCGTCACATCCTCAAGGACCCCCGGAATTGTGGAGAACTCGTGGACAACATTATCGAACTCCACGGAAACAATGGCAGCTCCCTGCAGAGACGACAACAGAATGCGCCGTAACGCATTCCCTATGGTAATTCCGAACCCCCGCTCCAAAGGTTCGCATACGAACTTTCCATAGGAAGGGGTACGGGTTTCCTCCTCGATCAATATGCTCTTGGGCCTGATCAGCTCTCGCCAATTTCTTGCTTTCAAATCTCCCAAAAATATCCCTCCCGTTATAAGAGTGAAAGGGCAACGAACTTGAGTTGTTCAAACGGGGGATCGGTCTTCGGCTTCGAAAGCCCCCGTTGATCAACCGGCCCTTTACGATCGTGGCAACCATCCCTTTCAAAAAGTGAGTTTCCCGTCGGGTTACTTGCTGTATAGCTCGACGATCATCTGCTCCTGAATGGGAATGACCAGATCCTGTCGATTGGGCAGGGCTTTCACGGCACCTCTGAATGCATCCTTTTGAACCTCGAGCCAGCTCGGGATCCCCCGCCTCACAACCGTCTCCAGCGCCTCCGCGATCACCGGAACCTTTCGGCTACTCTCCTTCACTTCCACCGAATCTCCCACCTTTACCTGAAGCGATGGGATATTCACGCGTCTGCCGTTGAGCAGGAAGTGATTGTGTCGGACGAGTTGTCTGGCCTGGTTCCTCGAATTGGCGAAGCCCATCTTGAACACGATATTATCGAGTCGAGTCTCCAAAAAAATCAGAAGATTGGTCCCGGTGATCCCTTTCTGCTTTTCAGCACGGTAATAGTACCTTCTGAACTGCTTCTCCAGGACGCCGTATATCCTTCTGACCTTCTGTTTCTCCCTGAGCTGCATATGGTAGTCGGAGGTTTTTCCACTGCGTCTCTGTCCGTGCTGACCCGGGGCATACGCCCTCCGTTCAAAGGCACATTTCTCTCCGTAGCACCGATCCCCTTTCAAAAAGAGTTTCAGGTTCTCCCTTCTGCACAGCCTGCACGACGCATCCGTATATCTTGCCAATCCTGCTCCTCCCGGAATCCTTGAATCTCCGACTCTCCATCGGATTTTATCGGTTCTTCGCTACTCTTTTTTCCTCAAGATCCCCAGTCAAACCTTCTTCCCCCGTGAGGTCTCTAGACCCGTCTCCTCTTTGGGGGTCTGCAACCGTTGTGGGGGATAGGGGTCACATCCCGGATCAGGCTCACGCTGAAGCCGTCAACCTGCAATGCACGAATTGCGGCCTCCCTCCCCACTCCCGGGCCCTTCACCCGCACCTCTGCAGACCTCATCCCGTGCTCCATAGCCTGTCTGAGGGCATCCTGGGCTGCCAGCTGGGCCGCGAAGGGCGTGCTCTTTCTGGAGCCCTTGAAACCCTGACGGCCGGCGCTCGAAGAGGCGATTACGTTTCCATCGTTATCCGTGATGGTCACAATCGTATTGTTGAAGGTGGATTGAATATGGATGATTCCCGATGGGACGGATTTCTTTTCCCTCTTACCCTTGCTCGCCCTGGCTTTTTTCACCATAATCCGTATTCCCTTTTCCCGCTATTTCTTTCTCTTTCCCATAATGGCCCTGCGCGGACCTTTCCTCGTCCGGGCATTGGTGCTTGTCCTCTGCCCTCTTACGGGCAGGCCCTTTCTGTGCCTCAAACCTCTGTAAGTCCCGAGGTCGATGAGCCTCTTGATGTTTACGGAGAGATCCCTTCTCAGATCCCCTTCGACCTTGTGTTTCTCGTCGATGATCTTCCTGATGCTGGCAATCTGCCCTTCCGTCAGTTGATCGGACTTCATATCCCAATCGATCCCCGCTTCCGTGAGGATTTTCTGGGAACTGCTCCTCCCGATCCCATAAATATAAGTCAGGGCAATCTCAATTCTCTTAGCCTTGGGTAAATCAACTCCTGCTATCCTGGCCAATCGTCATCTCCCTTTGCCTATGGGTTAATGTGATCTCTTATTGTTTGGATCCACCTCACCCCGCCAACTCAAATTCACGCAAACCGACCTCAGCAGGGGGGACGCCCGGGGCTCACCCCTGCTTCTGCTTGTGGCGAGGGTTGGAGCAGATCACGCGCAAAATCCCTTTCCGTTTAATGATCTTACACTTATTGCATATTTTCTTGACAGAAGCCCTGACTTTCATAGTTCCGTTTCCACCTTCTTATTTCCCTCGGTAAACGATCCTCCCCCTTTTCAGATCGTACGGTGAAAGCTCTACAGAGACCTTATCTCCCGGGAGGATTTTGATGAAATGCATTCTCATCTTCCCGGAGATATGGGCAAGCACCCGATGGCCATTCCCCAGTTCAACCCGAAACATGGCATTCGGCAGCGTCTCGATGACCGTTCCCTCGACCGATATGTTCTCTTCCTTCGCCACGGTGCTCTCTCTCCCTCAGAGCGCTTCTCAGAGGAGATTTCGGCTTACCTCCCCCTCCCCAATCCTTTTTTCATGAAACCTTCGTAGTGCCGCATCAACATGTGGGATTCAATCTGATTGGATGTGTCCATAGCGACCCCCACCACGATCAGAAGGGCAGTTCCCCCGAAATAGAAAGGAACATGCAGCTGGTAGATCAGGATCTGGGGCAAGACACAAACAGCCGAAACGTAGATCGCCCCGGCAAAGGTAATTCGGGTCAAGACCCTGTCTATATATTCCGCAGTATTCTTTCCGGGTCTGATTCCGGGAATAAAACCGCCGTACTTCTTCATGTTGTCCGCTACATCGACCGGGTTGAAATGTACAGCCGTGTAAAAATAGCAGAAGAAAATAATGAAAAGAACGAAAATCAACTCATAGACAATATGACCGGGAGACAGAAAATCGACCACCATCTTCAGCCAGGGAAGTTGATTCACATTGATAAAATTCGCAATCGTTGCCGGGAACATGATGATGGAGGAGGCGAAGATCGGCGGAATCACTCCGGCCGTATTGATCTTCAGGGGAAGATGCGTGCTTTGCCCTCCATACATTCTGCGGCCCACGACCCTCTTTGCATATTGAACCGGGATTCTCCTCTGCGCTCTCTCCACAAAAACGATCAAGCCTACCACCCCGACCATGAAGGCGACGACCAAAGCCATGAAGAAAGGGGTGATCTCCCCGGTTCCCATCAGGCGGAAGGTATTGACCACTGCTTCCGGTAGGCGATCCACGATCCCTGCGAAAATGATCAGGGAGATCCCGTTGCCGATTCCTCTTTCCGTGATCTGCTCCCCCAGCCACATCAGAAACGCGGTACCTGCGGCGAGCGTGATCACGGCCAGGAACCGAAATAACCATCCGCCTACGGGAACCACCATGGCCCCTCCAGGGCTGCTCATCCTCTCGAGCCCGATGGCCATGCCGAAGCCCTGAATCACGCTCAGGATCACGGTACCGTAACGGGTGTACTGGATGATTTTCTTCCGCCCCTGTTCGCCTTCCTTCTTCAACTTTTCCAGATAAGGAATGACCACCGTAAGGAGTTCCAGAATAATCGAAGAACTGATGTAAGGCATGATGCCGAGAGCCATAACCGACATCTGGCTGAGGGCGCCGCCTGAAAACATATCGAAGAGGCCGAACAGCGTCCCTGCCTTTTCACTGAAAAACGCGGTCAGTGCGGCAGCATCGATGCCAGGAGTGGGAATGTGGCAACCCACGCGATACACGGCGAGCATTCCCAGCGTAAACAAAATCCGCTTCTTCAGCTCAGGAATCCTGGTAATATTCTGGAGGCCAGCTACCATCGGCCCAGATCACCCTCCGCTTTTCCTTCATTCCGTGCCAGAGGCGCCCCCGCGAGCAAGGCACCTCAGAAGTCCGGTCAGACGAGTTCCACACGCCCGCCGGCAGCCTCAATCTTCTCCCTCGCAGTCTTGCTCACCCGGGTCACCCGCACGGTGAGTGCGTGGGAAAGCTCCCCGCCCCCCAAAACCTTCACACCATCTCCAGCATCTCTGACCAGGCCGGCCCGGGCAAGCCCATCCAGCTCAACGGAAGAACCTGCAGGAAACCGGGAGAGGTCCTTTACGCTGACCAGGGCATACTGTTTCTTGAAGGCATTCCTGAAACCCCTTTTCGGAAGACGTCTTTGAAGGGGCATCTGGCCTCCCTCGAACCCAGGGGCGATACTTCCGCCTGAACGGGCCTTCTGCCCCTTGCTGCCCCGACAGGCGGTCTTTCCATGACCCGACCCGGTTCCTCTCCCCACCCTCTTTCTATTCTTCTTTGAACCAGGTGCCGGACAAAGCTCATGTATCCGCATATTGAACCTCTTCCTGTGAGCTAAGCGTCCACCCTGACCATAAAGGCGACTTTAGCAACCATACCCCTTATTGAGGGGGTATTTTTGAGAACCACCGTCTTGTGAAGTCGAGTGAGACCCAGGCCTTTCAAGGTCTCCCGGACTCTCTTGTTTTTACCGATCCCGCTCTTCACAAGGGTTATTTTCATGGTATCAGCCATAATTCAGAATCCCCTCTTGCGATCGAAACGCCTTTGCCCCGCAACGCTACGAGAGTCCCTCGACGGTCTTGCCGCGGCGGCGGGCTATCTCCTCGGAAGATCGAAGGGAGTGCAGCCCGTGGAGTGTAGCCTTAACCAAATTGTGAGGATTGTGCGTCCCCAGACATTTGGTAAGGATATTTTGGACTCCCACGGCTTCCAGCACAGCCCTCACCGCACCTCCGGCGATCAAACCAGTTCCCGGGCCGGCCGGTTTGAGCAGAACACTGCCCGCTCCCCATTTTCCGATGGTCTCGTGGGGGATCGTTTCATTCACGATCGGGACAGGCTTCATGCTCTTTTTCGCCTGATCGATACCTTTCCGGATGGCCTCCGGGACCTCATTTGCCTTGCCCAGGCCGCTTCCCACCATCCCTTTGCCATCCCCCACCACCACGATGGCGCTGAAGCTGAATCTCCTTCCGCCCTTTACCACCTTGGCCACACGATTGATGTAGACCACTTTCTCGACGAACTGGACCTCTTCCTCTTCCCTGAACAATGAATCTCTCCTGTCGTACCGATGATGGTGGAATCCTCAAAACCCTGCTGCCGTCAAGGAATCCAGGATCAAAACTGAAGACCCTTTCCCCGCGCGGCATCCGCAAGAAACTTGATTCGACCATGGTACAGAAAGCCGTTCCTGTCAAAAACCACCCTTGTGATCCCACGTTCCGTAGCCCGTTTGGCAAGCAGCTCTCCTACGGCAACCGCACCCTCCTTGTTACCGCCTCGACCTGCAATCTGTCCCCGGATCTCCAGAGAAAGAGAGGATGCGTCCACCAAGGTCCTGCCGCTTCCGTCGTCAATGATCTGTGCGTAGATATGCCTGGAGGTTCTGAAGACCGACAAACGGGGCCTCTCCGGGGTACCCCGGATCTTCCTCATGATCCTCTTCTTTCTCCTTAGCCTTGATTCAGTCGTTGTTTTTGCCCCCATATCCCTCTTCCCGTGTCAAGCTCGAAGTGCGTTTTCGAAACAAACCCCAATAAATCACTTCGTCCCGCTCTTGCCCGCCTTTCTACGAATGAACTCCTCCGCGTATTTGATGCCCTTTCCCTTGTAAGGCTCCGGCTTTCGGAAGCTTCGAATCTTGGCAGCCGTGCGGCCCAGCAACTCCCGGTCAATCCCAGAAAGTGTAATCCGGGTTTTTTCAATCTTACCGTCAATCCCGGGCGGCAGTTCGAAGACAATCGGGTGGGAGTATCCCAAATGAAAAGTCACGACCCTACCCGAAAGCTCAGCCCGATAGCCGACGCCTACAATCTCCAGTGCCCTCTCAAAGCCCTTGCTGACACCCGTAACCATATTGGCAAGCAAAGCCCTGTGAAGCCCGTGGAGGGCCTCGGCCCCTTTCAGGTTTTCATCGATCGAGACTACCGCCTTTTCGTCAGCAGCAGTCACCGTCACCCCCGGGTGGAGCGTTTTCTGAAGCTTCCCCTTGGGGCCCGTAACCGTCAAGAGCGCTTCCTGCAATTCAATTTTTACATTTTCGGGTATCGGGATTACCCGTTTGCCTATCCGCGACATCGGTGTCTCAAGCCCCCATTCTCATCGCTTCGTTGCTTTCAAGCCCAGAACGAATCGTTACGCTACCAAACCGTGCAGAGGATTTCCCCACCCACACCCATTTTCCTGGCCTGTCTATCCGTCATGACACCCTTGGGGGTAGAAAGGATACTCATTCCAAGACCGTTCAGAATCGTCGGGATACGGTCTTTGTTTGTGTACACCCTACCGCTCGGCTTGCTGACCCTTTTGAGACCTCCAATGACGGAAGCCCCCTTCTCGTCGTATTTCAGAAAGACTCTCAATGTGCCATGGTTTCGTTCGGCCATAATCTTGTAGTTCTTGATAAAACCCTCAGCTTTCAAAATCTTGGCCACATTGATCTTCAATCTGGAGCCGGGAATATCCACGGTATCGTAAGACACCATAATGCCGTTCCTGATCCTGGTCAGCATGTCGGCAATCGGATCACTTACACTCATCTCATATCACTCCTATAAGAAAACAACCCCGAGACCTCACCAACTTGCCTTGACAACGCCCGGTATTTCCCCCCTCGAGGCCATGCTCCGGAAACAGATGCGGCACAGGCCGAATTTCCGGATGTAGGCCCTGGGCCGGCCACAAATGGGACACCGGTTGTAATTTCGTGTTTGAAACTTCTGTCCTCTTTTCGCCTTCGCAATGAGCGATTTCTTCGCCAACGCAACCTCCCCCTTACCGTCTGAAGGGCATCCCCAACTGCTTCAGCAGAAAGTAGCCTTCTGTGTCGTTTTGTGCCGATGTGACGATCGAGATATTCAGACCTCTCAATTTGTCGATCTTGTCGTAGTCGATCTCCGGGAAAATGATCTGTTCCTTCACCCCGATTGTGCAATTGCCTCGCCCGTCGAAAACCTTGTCCGAAAGCCCCCTGAAATCCCGCACCCTCGGCAGGGCCACATTGAACAGTTTGTCCAGGAAATCGTACATCCGATCATGCCTTAGAGTCACGGTTACACCGATAGGCATGCCTTCGCGAAGTTTGAATCCGGCTATGGACTTCTTGGCTTTCGTGATGACACCCTTCTGCCCGGCAATCAACGTGATTTCCTCAACGCCCTTGTCCAGAACCTTAATATTGAAAATCGCCTCCCCCAGACCCATGTTCAAGACGACTTTCGTGAGCCTCGGCACAGCCATAATGCTTTTGTAGCCGAACTCCTTCATCATGGCCTGTACTACTTCCTTCTCGTATTTTTCCTTCAGCCGGATCAACGCCAACTCCTTCATGCTTGAAAAGCTCCATCCCGCAGGACCCCTTCCGGGAACGGGAAAGAGCTTTCAGGTTCTCAAGCCTCCAACTGCTCCCCGCATTTCTTGCACACGCGAGCCTTGGATCCATCCTCCAGGATCTTCTTTCCCATCCTGGCAGGCTCGGCACATTTGTTGCAGACCAGCATCAAGTTCGAAATGTGAACAGGGGCCTCCTTCTCGATGATTCCCCCCTGGGCTTTTTTCCCGCCGGGTTTGGAGTGCCGCTTGACCATGTTGGTTTTTTCCACGATCGCCCGGCCTTTCTCCGCATCTACCTTCAAGACCGTGCCGATCTTCCCTTTCTCTTTACCCGCAAGAACGATGACTTTATCGTTCTTCCTGATGAATGGGTGTTTCTTTTTCTCCACCTGAATTCTCCCTTTTACGGAAAAAGCCGCTTAGGCATCAAAGGACCTCGGGTGCCAGGGAAACGATCTTCATGAAGTTTTTCGCCCTCAGCTCTCTCGCCACAGGGCCAAAAATCCTCGTTCCCACCGGCTCGTTCTGCTGCGTGATGAGGACGGCCGAGTTGTCGTCAAATTTGATGTAGGACCCGTCCGGTCTGCGGATCTCCTTCGTGGTCCGAACCACTACGGCCCTCATGACATCACCCTTCTTCACCTTGGAATTGGGCATGGCCTCCTTGATCGACACCACAATGATATCCCCAACCGACGCATATCTCCTCTTGGAGCCGCCCAGCACCTTGATGCACAGGATCTCCTTCGCGCCCGAGTTGTCAGCAACTTTGAGTCTGGTCTCAGTCTGAATCATTCTGCCTGCTCCGTGTAAACGACCTCTTCTGCACCCGGACCCCTATCTTGTGCCCTTTCAATGAGTTCCATGACCTGCCATCGTTTGGTCTTGCTTATGGGCCTGGACTCCTGAATTCTGACCTTGTCTCCGGTCTGGCAACGATTCTCCGGGTCATGGGCCACAAACTTGGATCTTGTGGTGATGTACTTCTTGTACATGGAATGCTTCTTCATCCGGTTGACAAGGACCACCACAGTCTTGTCCATCCTGTTACTCACGACTACGCCTACGAGCTTTTTTCGTACCCCTCGTTTCCTCATCGGTTGACCTTTCAGCCTTTCTTGATCCCACCCACGGAGATTTCCTTGCTTCTCAAAACGGTTTTGACCCGGGCCAGATCTTTTTTGGTCTTCCCGACCATGGCCGTATTCCCAAGCTGTCCCGAAGCCTTTTGGACCCTCAAATTGAACAGACTCTGGCTGAGGTCCCTCTCCTTCTCCCTCAACTCCACGACGCCCAGGTCTCTCAGCTCTTTTGCCTTCACGGTATCATTCTCCTAGCGACAAATCTTGTCGGAAAAGGGAGCTTGTGGCTGGCCAAACGAAACGCCTCGGTGGCGACGCCTGCGTCGACACCCTCCATCTCGTAAAGAATTCGACCTGGTTTCACAACGGCCACCCATCCCTCCGGGGCGCCTTTTCCCTTCCCCATCCTGGTCTCGGCGGGCTTTTTCGTGATCGGTTTGTCCGGAAAAACCCGAATCCAGATCTTTCCTCCCCTCTTCACGTGCCTCGTGATGGCGATTCTGCCCGCCTCGATCTGCTGGGCCGTCATGTAACCGCACTCAACAGCCTGCAAACCAAAATCTCCGAACTCCAGGGTGCCCCCCTTGCTCAGCGCCCTCCCCCTCATGCGGCCTTTCTGTCTTTTACGGTATTTAACTTTCTTCGGGCTCAACATGGCCGATATTTAACCCCTCTTCTCCGGGAGAATTTCCCCCTTAAATATGGCGACTTTTACACCCACAACCCCATATGTGGTACGCGCCTCCGCAAAACCATAGTCGATGTCGGCCCGTATGGTGTGAAAGGGAACTCTTCCTTTCCGATACCATTCCCTGCGCGCCATCTCCGCGCCGCCCAAACGCCCGCTGCAGGCGATCTTGATGCCCAAGGCCCCGAAACGAAGTGCGGAACTCACGCTCTTTTTCATCGCCCGTCGGAAAGAAACGCGCCGCACCAATTGAAGTGCAATGTTCTCCGCAACGAGTTGTGCATCCACTTCAGGCTTCCGGACTTCCTGGATATCAATGAGCAACTCCTTACGGATCCTGCCCTCCAGATCTCTTTTTACATGCTCGATCTCGGCACCCTTCTTGCCGATGACCAAGCCAGGCCGCGCGGTATGCAGTTTCACCCGAACCTTGTTGGCAGCCCTTTCAATTTCGATCCTGGAAACTCCCGCCTGTGCGAGTCTCTTCTTCAGAAACTTTCTGATGTTGTAATCTTCAAAGATGAACCGACTATATTCCTTCCCGGCAAACCATCGGGAATCCCAGTTCCTGTTGATGCCCAGTCGAAAGCCGATCGGATTCACTTTCTGTCCCAAGTTCTACCTCCCTCAAAACCGCATGTCACGGGTGCCCGGCAGCCTTTTGACTGCGGATGTACTCCTCTCAAGATTCGTCCAGGATTACCGTCAGGTGACTCGTCTTCTTCCGGATCCTTGTGGCCCGACCCTGCGCCCTGGGCCGAAATCTCTTCCAGACCGGCCCTTCATCCGCAAATATCCTCTTTACAAACAGGGTGTCCACATCCACTGCCGAACTGGCCGTTGCGTTTGCAACCGCCGAATCCACCAGCTTCTTCAAGATGGCCGACCCCTTCTGTGGAGAGTAAGTAAGCAGTCGCAACGCTTCCTCAACCCGCTTCCCTCGGATTTCATCCATGATCAGCCGAACTTTCCGCGGCGATACCCTCACGAATCTTGCCACCGCCTTGGCTTCCATCACTTTTTAACCCCTTTCAGTCGGGTTTTCTTGTCTCCTGCATGGCTGTAAAAGATCCGCGTGGGAGCGAATTCACCCAGTTTATGCCCCACCATATCCTCCGTGACGAACACGGGGAGGAACTTCTTTCCGTTATGCACGGCAAAGGTGAGACCCACAAACTCCGGTAAGATGGTAGACCTCCTGGACCAGGTCTTGATGATCTTCCTGCTCTGTGTGTCAATCGATTGCTCCACCTTTCTCTGGAGGTGAGAATCGACAAAGGGTCCTTTCTTAACTGATCGCGGCAAAACCTTCCTCCTCTACCTTCGCTCTATGGATTGAGTCTGAATGGAGCGGATCCCTACTTCCTTCTCTTGACGATAAGCTTGTCGCTTCCCTTTTTGACTCGTGTTTTGTACCCTTTGGTCGGCACGCCCCAAGGGGTCACGGGGTGGCGCCCCCCGGAGGATTTCCCCTCTCCCCCGCCATGAGGGTGGTCCACCGGATTCATAGCAACACCACGAACATGGGGTTTGCGACCCAGCCACCGATTTCTACCTGCTTTGCCGATGCTGACATTCTCATGTTCCAGATTTCCCACCTGCCCGACAGTGGCCTTGCAACGGACAGAAACCATACGGACCTCACCGGAAGGGAGTTTGATCTGCGCATATCCCGCTTCCTTGGCCATGATCTGGGCATGCTCACCGGCGCTTCGGACCATTTGAGCCCCATGTCCGACACTCAATTCGACATTGTGGATCGAAGTACCCAAAGGGATGTCCGCAAGGGGCAAAGCATTTCCGGTTCTAATTTCAGAACCGGGTCCGGAAAGGATCCGGTCTCCGACCCGGAGGCCGACCGGAGCCAGGATATATCTCTTCTCCCCGTCGACATAATTCAACAGCGCGATGTTCGCGGATCGATTGGGGTCATACTGGATACTCGCTACCCGAGCCGGGATACCATCCTTGTCACGCTTGAAATCAATGATCCGGTAAAGCCGTTTATGCCTTCCACCTTTGTACCGACTCGTGACCCGGCCCAGGGCATTCCTACCCCCTGTTTTCTTCAGGGGTCGCAGCAGACCCCGTACCGGGGCCTCACCGCTGATTTCCTCCGGGGTCCTGTAGGTCTGGAATCTCCTGCCCGGAGATGTCGGCTTGTAGTTTTTAATGGCCATGATCCTCTCCCTTACACGAACCTCACACTTTCCACCACGGGGTGGGGTTCGGGCTCACATCCCCTCAAAAAACTCGATTGTTTTACCCGGCGCAAGTGTCACAATGGCCTTTTTCCAGTTCGGCCTCACCCCGATACTCTTGCCCATGCGACGCCGCTTGCCCCTCATCACCATCGTCCTTACCTCCACGACTTTGGTCTTGAAAAGGGTTTCCACGGCGCGACGGATTTCTATCTTGTTCGCCCTTCTGTCCACTCGGAGGGTGACCTGGTTGAATTGCTCCTTTTGCAGATTCCCCTTCTCGGTCAGGAGGGGTTTCTTAATCACTTGGTACATGTCCATTAGGAAACCAGAGCCTCCTCGATCTTGGGTATTGCTGACTGAACCAGAAAGAGATGTTCATGATTCAGGATGTCATACACATTGATGCCTTCATATCTCATCACTTTCACCCAGGGCACATTTCGCGACGACATTTCCAGATTCGGGTTCTTGCTCTCCGTGACAATGAGAGCCTTTCTCACCTCGAACCCATCCAGAACCTGTACAAATTTTTTCGTCTTCCAGTCGGGAAGACTGAACTCATTCAAAACCACCAGTCTTTCCGTTTGGAATTTGTCCGCGAGAGCCATCTTGAGTGCCATCTTTCTGATTTTTTTTGATATTTTCTTTACGTAGGCACGCGGAGAAGGCCCGAATATGACACCACCGCCTCTGCGCGTTGGCGAAGACGCGGGCCCGGATCTGGCTCTTCCCGTGCCTTTCTGCCGGTAGAGTTTTTTCCCGGAACGACTCACTTCGGAGCGGGTCTTTGTGGATGCGGTTCCCGCCCTCCGATGGCTCAACTGACTGACGACCACCTGGTGAAGAACATGCTTGTTGACGGGAACACCAAAGATGTCCTCTCGGAGTTCAACCTGAGAGGTCTTTTCTCTATTCACATTGTAAACGTCAATGACCGCCATTGGAAACGCCTCTATCCGTCTCTCCTCGGGGCTCCGAACCATTGTTCAGCCCCGGTTCTGTCTCATCAAGAAACCCTGGAAATCTCGACGATGCTATTCCGACTTCCCGGTATGGCCCCCTCGACCGCGATGACATCCATTTCGGGTCTTACATCCACAATCTTGAGGTTCTTGGTCGTCGTCTTGTGAAATCCCATGTGCCCGGGCATCTTTCTGCCTTTGACCACCCTGGCGGGATCCGTGTTGGACCCTATCGAACCCGGCACCCGGTGGGAGCGACACCCATGGGTATCCTTTCCCCCGGAAAAACCCCACCGCTTCACGACTCCGGCAAATCCGCGGCCCTTGCTTTTCCCGCGAACATGGACCCTATCGCCTACGCTGAAAATGTCGGCCCGGATTTCCTGACCCAGCTCAAACTCGTCCGCACGCTCTACGCGTATCTCTCGAAGATGTCTGAAGACCTTCTCCCCCGCCTTCTTGAAATGGCCGCGCAACGGTTTGCAGATCCGCCATTCCTTTTCCTCGACACCGAAACCCACCTGGATAGCCTCATACCCGTCTCTTCCGGTGGTCTTTTTCTGGACCACCACGCAAGGCCCCACCTTAACAAGCGTCGCGGGGATGCTTCGCCCTTCCTCCAGGAAAAAGCGCGTCATTCCAACCTTCATGCCGAGCAATGTACCCACCATAGCTATCCAGCTCCCCTACCCGTTCACAGCTTGATTTCCACATCCACACCCGCAGCAAGATCGAGCTTCATGAGCGCATCCACCGTTTGCTGGGTGGGCTCCAGGATATCCAGGAGCCTTTTGTGGGTTCTGATTTCAAATTGCTCTCTGGACTTCTTGTCCACATGGGGAGATCGGAGCACACAGTAACGGCTGATCGAAGTGGGAAGGGGGATCGGTCCGGCGACCTTCGCTCCCGTCTCCCGAGCCGTGTCCACAATCTCCATGGCAGACTGATCCAGCAGTTTGTGATCGTACGCCTTGAGACGAATTCGGATTTTCTGATTGGCAATCACTTCTTCTCCCCTACCTTTTCTCGGAATCGAAAGAGAATGACTTAAGCAAGATCTATTCTCGGATTTCGCTGATGACGCCGGCGCCTACGGTCTTGCCCCCTTCCCGAATCGCAAACCGCAACTCCTTCTCCATCGC